>DAHVSI010000123.1 GCA_027324645.1 Castellaniella sp.
GCCCGGCACGGCATGGAAGCGCTGGTCATTTTGTCTTCCGATCCCCATCTTTCCGAATACCTGCCGGAACACTGGCAGGTGCGGCAGTGGCTAAGTGGTTTTCACGGGTCTGCAGGGACTCTGGTCATCACGTCAGACCAGGCCGCTTTATGGACGGACAGCCGGTATTGGGACCAGGTGGCACACGACCTGAACGGTACCAGTATCCAGCCCATGTATCAGGGCCATCCGGATGTTCCGTCCCCCACAAAATGGCTGATCAAGCAGCTGCCCGAAGGCCGGGCGGCACACATGGATTTCCGGACGCTGTCAACAACCGCCTGGCAACACTGGCACGATCAACTAACGCCACATGGCCTAAGCGTTGCGGACGCTGGGGACCTGTTCGACCACGTCTGGCCGGATCGCCCGGCGTTGCCGGCACAGCCCATCTACGCACACCGGTCGCCTTATGCGTGCCGCCACGTTACCGACAACCTTGCTGCGGTACGCCAGGCAATGACGCAGGCGTCTGCGCAATGGCATCTGCTGTCATCCCTGGATGACATTGCATGGCTATTCAATCTGCGCGGCTCCGATGTTCCGTTCAACCCTGTGTTTCTGGCCCATGCCTTGGTAGGCCAAGATGCCGCCAGTCTGTTTGTGGCGCCCGGGGCGCTGCCCGAAAGTCTGGCTGACGAGCTTGCCCGCGAAGGCATTACGGTCCGTTCTTACGACGATATTGACGCCGCATTGCGCGGCATTCCAGCCGACCAGTCGATTCTGGCAGATCCCGACCGGACAACGGTTTCCCTGCTGGAACTGTGCGAGCATCTGCGCATCGTGTCGCAACCGGCGCCGTCGCAAATGCTCAAGGCGTGCAAGAGCTTAGAAGAAATTGAGCACGTTCGTCAGACCATGGAATACGACGGTGCAGCACTGTGTGAATTCTTTGCCTGGTTTGAATCAGCCCTGGGCCAGGAGCCCATCACAGAGCTGACCATTGACGAGCAGATCACGCTGGCGCGCAGCCGGCAGCCGGGTTTTGTCAGCCCAAGCTTTGGAACCATAGCTGGCTTTAATGCCAACGGGGCTATGCCGCATTATCAAGCTACGCCGCAACGTCACGATACGATCGAAGGCGATGGCTTATTGCTGATCGATTCCGGTGGCCAGTATCTGGGCGGTACCACCGACATTACCAGAGTGGTGCCGGTGGGCCATGTGTCTGCCCAGCAAAAGCAGGACTTCACGCTGGTGTTGCGTGGCATGATTGCCTTGTCCCAAGCGCGCTTTCCCACAGGAACGCCGGGCGGGCTGCTCGATGCCACGGCGCGTATGCCATTGTGGCAGCAGGGGTTGGACTTTGGGCACGGCACGGGGCATGGCGTGGGCTATTTTCTTAATGTCCACGAAGGGCCTCAAAGTATTTCTCCCCGGCTCTCCGGCTCGGCGGCCACAGGCTTGCGTGCCGGCATGATCACCTCTAACGAGCCGGGCCTGTACAGGCCCGGAAAATGGGGCATACGCATTGAAAATCTGGTGCTGGCTCAAGCGGCTCAAACCACCAAGTTTGGTGAGTTTCTGCAGTTCGAGACCCTGACCCTATGCCCAATCGACACGCGTTGCATCGATGTGGCCATGCTAAGCAACACGGACCGGTCCTGGCTCAATGCCTACCATGCCGAGGTTCGTACGCGTCTGGCCACCAAGGTAAGCGGCGCGGCGGCGGACTGGCTGCATCAGCGCACACAGCCGGTCTGAAACGCTATAATTCCCATTTCGCGCTTCTGCCCGTTTGTATTGGGCATCATCCATCATGACCAAATACGTTTTTGTCACCGGAGGTGTAGTTTCCTCGCTTGGAAAGGGTATTGCCGCGGCCTCGCTGGCAGCTATCCTGGAGTCCCGTGGCCTGCGTGTCACCATGCTCAAGCTGGATCCCTACATCAACGTCGATCCTGGCACCATGAGTCCGTTTCAACATGGTGAAGTCTTCGTCACCGAAGACGGCGCCGAAACAGACCTGGATCTAGGCCACTACGAGCGGTTTATCTCCACACGCATGCGCAAGGTGAATAATTTCACCACGGGCCAGATTTACGAATCGGTGTTGCGCAAGGAACGACGCGGCGACTATCAGGGTAAAACCGTCCAGGTTATTCCGCACATCACAAACGAGATCCAGGACTATATCGTCCGTGGCGCTACGGCTGCCTGGGATGGCGAAACCGATGTCGCCATCGTAGAGATCGGCGGCACGGTGGGCGATATCGAGTCCCTGCCGTTTCTTGAGGCCGTGCGGCAAATGAGTCTGCGCCTGGGCCGCAATAATGCTGCCTTCGTGCATCTCACCCTGGTGCCGTTCATCGCCTCTGCCGGCGAGCTCAAGACCAAGCCCACGCAACATTCCGTGCAAAAGCTTCGTGAAATCGGTATTTATCCCAATGCGCTGTTGTGCCGGGCCGATCGCCGTATCCCCGAGGACGAACTTGCCAAGATCTCGCTGTTTTCCAATGTGCCTTTGGATGCCGTCATATCGGTCTGGGATGCCGACTCCATTTACGAGATCCCGGCCATGCTGCACAGGCAGGGGCTCGATAACCTGATTTGCGATGCGCTGTGCATATCGCCGCCGCCGGCAGATCTGACCATGTGGGAACAGCTGGTTGCGGCTCAGCGGTATCCCGAGCACTCGGTCAGAATCGGCATGGTCGGCAAATATGTCGACATGACCGAATCGTACAAATCTTTGTCCGAAGCGCTGACACACGCCGGCATCCACACCCGTTCGCGCATTGATCTGCGCTACATCGATTCCGAGCAGCTCGAGACTGAAGGCACAGACATGCTCGACGATCTGGATGCCATTCTGGTACCCGGCGGTTTTGGCAAGCGGGGGGTCGAGGGCAAAATCCGTGCCATTCAGTATGCCCGTGAAAACAATGTGCCGTTTTTGGGCATTTGTCTGGGCATGCAGCTGGCAGTCATAGAGTTTGCGCGTCATATTGCGGGTCTGGGCAGTGCCAACAGCACGGAGTTTGACCCATCAACACCGCACCCGGTCGTGGCCCTTGTAACGGAATGGCGCGATACCGACGACGACACACCCGCACAAGACACGGCTGATCCGGCCGTTGCAGGCATGCGCAAGGGCGCCCAGCGTTGCGCCGTGCAAAAAAATACGCTGGCCCACAGCATCTACGGCAACGAGGTCAACGAGCGTCACCGCCATCGTTACGAGATCAATAACGTATATGTTGACCGGCTTGAGGCGGCCGGTCTGGCCATCAGTGCGCGTACGCCTGGCGACAACCTGCCCGAAATCATGGAGCTGCCCGACCATGCCTGGTTCATGGGGGTGCAGTTCCATCCTGAATTTACGTCGACACCGCGCGACGGCCATCCACTGTTTACCAGTTACCTGAAGGCGGCACTAAGCCTGCAGGCAACTGCCGACCGTTCACCCATCACTGCCAAGGAAACACCATGACTGCTGCCTATATTGTTGCCAATGTGACTGTTACCGATCCCGAGCAATATAAGGCTTACCAGCAATTTTCCAGCCGGGCCATGCAGGAATCGGGCGCGCGCGTACTGGTGCGGGGCGGCACTACCGAGCCCCTGGAAGGACAGGAGCCCGGGCGTATTGTTATCCTGGGTTTTCCTGACATGGCTGCCGCCCGGGCGTTTTATGAGTCCGAGACCTACCGACAGGCACGCAAGGCGCGCGAGCATGCAGCCAACATGACCATGTTTATCGTCGAGGGTACGCCTGAGTGACACTGCACAGGTATCTTCGTAAGAACCCACTTTTTTACGCAGGGCAAACAACATTATGAGTGCTATCGTTGACATCATTGGGCGCGAGATTCTGGATTCGCGCGGCAACCCCACCGTAGAATGCGATGTGTTGCTTGAGTCCGGCGCCATGGGCCGTGCGTCAGTGCCCTCCGGCGCATCCACGGGTACCCGCGAAGCTGTTGAGCTGCGTGACGAGGATGCATCCCGCTACCTGGGCAAAGGCGTTATACAGGCCGTTGAAAACATCAACACCGAGATCGCCGAAGCATTGATCAGCCTGGATGCGCAAGAGCAAACGTTCATCGACCATACCCTGATCGATCTGGATGGTACCGACAACAAGAGCCGTCTGGGCGCCAATGCCATTCTGGCAGCCAGCATGGCTGTAGCGCGCGCCGCCGCCGAAGACAGCGGCCTGTCCCTGTACCGGTATTTTGGCGGCAGTGGGCCTAAAAGCATGCCCGTGCCCATGATGAACGTCATCAACGGCGGGGCGCATGCCAACAATACGCTCGACATGCAGGAATTCATGATCGTGCCCCTGGGTGCCGGCAGTTTCCGTGAGGCGCTGCGTATGGGTACCGAGGTATTTCATGCCCTGCGCAAACGCATCCACGATCAGGGCATGTCCACCGCAGTAGGCGACGAAGGCGGCTTTGCACCAAACGTGGCCAACCACGAGGCCGCGATCCAGCTGATTCTGGACGCCATTGCCGATGCCGGTTACGAGGCCGGCCCCGACATTGCGCTGGCGCTTGATTGTGCCAGTTCCGAATTCTACCGGGACGGCCAATATCACCTGGCAGGCGAGGGAGGGCTGGCGCTGCCTGCCGCCGACCTGGTCAATCTGCTGGCCAGCTGGTGTGACAAATACCCCATTATTTCTATTGAAGACGGCATAGCCGAGGACGACTGGGAAGGATGGAAGCTGCTTACCCAAACACTGGGACAGCGCGTACAGTTGGTGGGGGATGATCTTTTTGTCACCAACACCGCCATTCTGGATCAGGGCATCAGCCAGGGTGTAGCCAACTCCATCCTGATCAAGATCAATCAAATTGGCACGCTCACCGAAACCTTCGCAGCTATCGAGATGGCCCGTCAGGCGGGGTACACCGCTGTGGTGTCACATCGTTCAGGTGAAACCGAAGACGCCACTATCGCTGACATTGCTGTCGCCACCAATGCCATGCAAATCAAGACAGGCTCCCTGTCGCGGTCCGACCGCACGGCAAAATACAATCAGCTGCTGCGAATTGAAGAAGAACTGGCCGACGTGGCAGCCTATCCGGGGCGACGCGCCTTTTATAACCTTCGTTGATGACAGGGGTGGCCGGCACGCGTCGCCGGCCACTGTACGGGTCTTGCGATGCGCCTTTTATTCCTGATACTGATCGTGCTTACGGCGGTCATTCAGTACCCGTTGTGGTGGGGCGATGGAGGACGGATGCGGGTGCGCGACCTGGAAGACAAAGTGGCCGAGCAACAGGAAACCAACGAAGCCCTGCGGGCGCGTAATAATGCGCTGGCCGCCGAAGTGCGTGACCTGCAGTCGGGTTCCAGCGCGGTTGAAGAGCGGGCCCGTATGGAGCAGGGCATGTTGCGTGAAGACGAGATTTTTGTACAGGTATTGACCAACCCGGCCGCTATACAGGAAGCTGACGAAGCGCAGCAGGAATCAGAGACAGCACAATGAAACGCCGCATGCGGGATCATTCCGCACAGGGGGCATGTCGGGTTCCGGATTCTGCGGCCCAGGCGTTGTGCCATTGTGGTCAGGATTGCCGGAAGTAGGGCCACCATCCTCTTTGTGTTCGCCACCCCCGGTACCGGCTTCAAGTCCGCTGTGGTCGGGGGCATCGACCGCGTCATGGGTTGCTTGCAAAATAACTTTGTTGCCAGCCGTTGTGGACCACAGAACAGGGTGAGACTGCATGACCATACTGATGCCCCGAGCCATGGGTAAATACCCGTTGGCCAGAGCCTGTTCACTGTAGCTGCCGTGGGGGTCGCCCAGACGCTTCAGAATGGGCACGATAAGCGGCAACCTGGGCCGGTGTGGCCATACCAGTTCCAGTGCCAATGTATTGGCCTGGAAAATATCCTGACCGGAAGCAGGGCCCTGACCCTTGTGCCAGCCACGCTTGGCATGCTGCTGATGTTGCTCCTGCAGGTAATCGTTATTGATGGTGGGGTGCCTGCGCGCTTTAGGCAGCACAAGACCGGGATCTGCAAAATCCTGAAATGCCTCCGGCGTGGGCGAGCGCACTGTGATTTGCCAGGGCGGCTCACCAAGATCGACCCTGCGTTGTTGCAGCGCCCGTTCTACCCTTGCCTGGCTGGACTCGCGACTTGGCCGTTTATATAGCGGCAGCAACGCATCTTCAAAAGCTTGTGCCATGATCTGGGGATGCATATGGTTGGTGCTGCCGGCACGTGCTGCCTCCATCAGCGCCAAGCTGACTATTTGACGCGTCCCGTACCAATGAGCGGCTTCGGTTGCGCCCAGCCCCAGCATGAGCAAAGGCAGCACCACAACCAGAAACTCCACCATACCGGCGCCGCGCTGCCCCGCCCGGCACACAGCGGTATGCTGATGACGGATAAGGTGGTTGGAATGACAGGGTGGCAAGTGGGCGGTCATGCCCGGCAGTATGCCGTGCCCGACCGCCCAGGGCCATACACGTTACCGATGGCGGACAGAAAGGTCCATCAGTCAGTGGATGGTGGGATCATCACTGGCCCCATCGACAGGCGGGTCCAGAAACAGACCTGCGCTATCAATCTCGTCAAACATGTAAGGTTTGCCACAAAAGTTGCAGGAGACACTGATTTGTCCCTGTTCGTCCAGTATGGACTGCACCTCGTCTTCGCCCAGCATGCGCAGCATGCCGGCGACACGTTCCCGCGTACAGGGGCAGTGCCACTGGACTGGCTGTGGGTCGAACGCGATGACATCGTGTTCCCACAACAGACGATGAATCAGTGTATCGGTATCTGTATCCAGCAACTCGCGAGTATCAACGGTATCGAGCAGAAGCTGTAACTCCTCCCACGGCATAGGCGAGACGGAGGGGTCAGACGCAGTGGATTCCAGCTTGTTATCTGTGTCAGTACCGGTGCCACCTTGGTCGGGCAGCCGTTGCATCAATAATCCGGCGCAATGCTGACTGTCAGCAGCCAGGGCCAGGCGTGTATCCAGCTGCTCCGAGTCGCGCATATAGTGTTCAAGACAGCCGGCAATAGTGTGCTCCTGGATGGGAACAATGCCTTGATAGGGTTGCATATGCTGGTCGGAGCGCTTGGGGTCGAGTACAACCATGAAGCGGCCCTCGCCACCGACATTAAGCAGGCTTTGCAATGTGCCATCGGGTGTGATGGCTTGTGCGTCACGCAGAGTAGCGGTGGCGCGTATGCTCAAGTCGGCAGTGCATTCCACCACCAGCAGGGCAACCGGTCCGTCCCCTTGGAGTTGCAAGACCAGTGAGCCGTCAAACTTGATGTTGGAGGCAAGCAGGGTGGCAGCAGCCACCAGTTCGCCCAGCAGACCGTGGACGGGTTCGGGCAAGTCCTGGTGGGTGAGTCCTTCTGTCCAGGCGTTTGATAAATGAACGGCCTCGACGCGTGAGCGGCGGTCGGCCAGCAGATATTTTTTCAGTTGGTCCGTCATGAGGGCATCAGAAAATATATATGGGCCACTTACGGTGTAGCGGCGTATTGACTTGGACGTTTATCGCTGACAAGCCGGGTGCCTAGCAGCCGGTCGTGCAAAAATTGTTTCTGCGGATCCATCCACGTGGGTATGAAGACGATAAACGGAACGAAAACGATGAGCAGGTCAGTTGAGGCATAGCCGGTATAGCGTGCCATGCCATAAACAAGCCCCGCCCCTATAAGGGGAAGCGGCCACAAAAGCAGATAGCGCAATACCAGTTTGCCAAAGCCGGGCCGGGTGCCGTCCTGATTAACCAGACGCACATGCCAGGTCTTCATGGGCAATGTTTGTCCGGCCCGCCACCAGCTAAGAATAAAGTACACCCCAATGGCCACAAACAGAATCAGTTGCCGTCCATGTCGCAACATAAGGGCGTTGCGGCTTTGGGTGAGGGTATCGAAGGCGTAACTGGCCAAAAACACGACGGCAAACAGCAGCACCCCTTCGTACATCATGCAGGCAAATCGCCGCAGGCGGCTGGGAGCCATGCTGGCCGGATTTGGAGAAGTTACGGTGGAATCGTGTTGCATTGCAAAATAAGAATAAGCGGACAAACAATTGCCTATTATCCCCGAATTGCGCTGCAATGAAAAAAGCCGCCCAGTCAGATGCGGACGGCTTCTTCAATTGGGGCCCGGCAGGGCGCTGATCATAAAGTGATCAGTTGGCAGCCTGAACTGGCTTGGTGGCAACCTGGCTGCTGTTGTTACGCAGTTTTGCAGCCATTTTTGCGATCAATGCCTTGATGGCTTTGCCAGGCTTGAATTGCATCTGTTCCTGAATTGCCGCTGCCATCAACTCACGTTCAAGGGAGTCAGTCAAGCGTGTTTCGGGTCCGATGTTTTGCATAGTAGCCTCGCGTTGTTGTGTTGATCAGGGATAACCCTAATTATAGGGTTTACCCTAGATAAAAGCAACTATTTATGCTGCGGTGCCACATGACCCCCTGATTGTTGTTTATATGCTACATCTTGCTGAGGGTGACGGGGCTAGCGTCGGTTAGAGCCGCTAACCATTTCAAAGCTGAAGAAACGGCAATCGAGTGCGCCGTTGTACAGCGGATATTTGTTGTCGGGACGCAGACGCATTTGTCCAGGCAGATCGTGGTTGCTTGAGATCACATACACATGCCAGCCGTTGTAATGCTGCTTGAGATGGCTGGCCCATTCTTGCCATAGCGTGCCGGCGTCCTCCAGGCGTTCCCCATACGGCGGGTTGGTCACGATCAGGCCTGGTTGCTCTGTTGGTGGCATGACTGTACGGGCATCAGCGCAATCAAACTGGATTGCGTCAGCGGGCAAGCCTGCCCGCCTGAGGTTGTCCCGCGCGGCCCGGATGGAGGCAGCGTCGGTGTCGCTGCCGGCCAGAACAGTTTCGGGTTCCTGTTTTGCCTTGGCACGGCTGGTTTCCACCATGTCCTGCCAGGCCTGCCGGTCGTGGTCACGCATCCGCTGAAAGGCAAACGGGCGGTTGATGCCCGCGGGCATGCCCATGGCCATCCAGGCTGCCTCAACGAGGATGGTCCCGCTGCCGCAGAAGGGGTCCAGCAGTGGGGTGTCAGGCTGCCAGTTGGCCAGTTGCAACAGGCCCGCCGCCAGGTTTTCCCTCAGGGGCGCCTGGCCCTTGTCTAGTCGCCAGCCCCGTTTGAACAGCGATTCGCCTGACGTGTCCAAATACAACGTGGCTGTTGTGCGGTCGAGAAACAGGTGGACGCGGGCATCCGGGCGTGTGGTGTCAATATTTGGCCGGCTGCCCTCGCGTTCACGCAGGCGATCACACACACCGTCCTTGGCGCGCAAGTTGCAATATTGCAGGCTTTGCATGGGGCTGCCCACGGCGGATGTATCTACCCTGAGGGTATGTTCGGGGCCAAACCAGCGCTCCCATGGGGTTTTCCTGGCCAGCTCCAGAATGTCGTCTTCGTGTTGCACAGGGGCACGGGCAACCTGCATAAGAATGCGCGTGGCCAGGCGCGAGTATAGGTTAGCCCGCATGATGCCGGCCCAGTCTGTCTGAAACCGACAACCGGCTCTACCGCGTTTGACCCGCTCAAACCCCAGAGCGGTCAATTCGTCGGCCAGCGCTGTTTCCAGCCCGCGGGGACAGGGAGCGTACGCAGTGAACACTTCGGCAAGATCGCGGTGTGTTGTAGTGGTCTGGTCTGTTTCCTGCCGCCGGGGCGCGCGTACGCGCGTTGGGTCGGGTCTATCGTAATGTCTGGGCTGACGGCTCTGTTCAACAGTGCTGCGGCTTTGATGGTGTTGTTTACGGCGCTGTTTCTGGCGCTGTTCCTTACGTTCTTCGCGCACGCGGATGGCCGCGCGGTGAGCGCGCGAGCCGGACCGGGACGTAGGCTGTCCGTTGTCGTCGTCGCGTGGAGAGGGCTTATTGAGTGTCAGGGTCTTGCCTGATCGTGAAGCACACATGATGAAACCTGCATAAAAGGTTAATGTTGATCAGGCTGGCTGTCGTGGCTGGACTTTAGATGGGTCGCACGACAACCAGGGCAACAATGCCAACCAGCAACAAAACCGGAATTTCGTTAAACCAGCGATAAAACTGGTGGCTGCGCTGATTGGCATCCGCAAGAAACGTGCGCAGCATCCGGCCACACACAAGATGATAGGCAACCAGCAGCACCACGCCGGCCAGCTTGATGTGCATCCAGCCTTGTCCCAGCCCAATGCCGTAGCCAAGCATGAGCCACAGCCCCAGACCAAGCGCCAATATGGCAAGCGGGGTCATGAAGCGATACAGGCGTACAGCCATGCCTTTCAGGCGGGCCAGGGCGGCAGTATCCGTTTCTTGGGCCAGATTCACGTACAGGCGTGGCAGATAAAACAGGCCTGCAAACCAGGCAGTCACCATGACTATATGAAACGTCTTGATCCACAGCATGGTAAGCGGCTACCCCCTGAGTTGGCCATCGCCATTGAGTACCCATTTCTGGGTAGTCAGGCCCTCAAGACCGACCGGGCCGCGTACGTGTAATCGGTTGGTGGAAATGCCAATTTCTGCACCCAGGCCGTATTCCTGGCCGTCTGCAAAGCAGGTAGGCAGATTGACATAGACGGAACTGGAGTCGACTTCGCGCTGAAACTGCTGAGCATGGCCAAGATGGTCGGTAACGATGGCTTCTGTATGGCCCGATGCATAGCGTGCGATATGGTCAATCGCTTCATCCAGGCTGTCAACGATGCGGATAGCCAATATTGGGGCCAGAAATTCGGTTTGCCAGTCTTCTTCGGTGGCCGCGACCGCGGCAGACAGCATGGAGCAAGTGGTTTTGCATCCGCGCAGTTCAACGCCCTTGTCAATCAGACTGGCGCCCAGTTCGGGCAAGAACGCTGGGGCAATATCGGCATGCACCAGAAGCGTTTCCATGGTGCCACAAATGCCATAGCGATAGGTCTTGGCATTCATGGCAATATCGTGCGCCTTGTCCAGATCGGCATATTCATCGATATAGACGTGGCAGTTGCCGTCCAGGTGTTTGATCAGAGGAACTCGGGCTTCGTCTGTCAGGCGCCGGATCAGGTTTTTTCCGCCTCGGGGCACGATCACGTCAACGTGTTCGGTCATGGTAATCAGCTTGCCCACAGCGCTGCGGTCAGTCGTGTTGACGACCTGGACTGCATGGGCGGGCAGGTTGGCGTCGGCCAGGCCCGCCTGAATAATGTCGCCAAGAGCCAGATTGGAATGAAAGGCTTCCGAGCCACCCCGTAAAATACTGGCATTGCCCGATTTTAGGCATAATGCCGCCGCATCAATGGTCACGTTGGGACGGGACTCGTAAATAATGCCAATAACGCCCAAAGGTACCCGCATGTGCGCAACCCGCATGCCATTGGGCCGCAACGTACTGCTGCTGATGCTGCCGATGGGGTCAGGCATACCGGCAATTTGCAACAGCCCGTTGGCCATGGATTCAATGGCTCGATCCGACAAAGTCAGCCGGTCCATCAGTGCTGTCGATAATCCGTTTTCCCGTGCCGCTTCCAGGTCGCGGGCGTTTTCTGCCTGGAGCGTTTCTTTCTGTTCTGTCAGACGTCTGGCCATGGCGCGCAGCGCACGGTTGCGGGCCTGGCCGGACGCGGTGCTTAGCAACCGTGCTGCCCGGCGGGCCTGGCGCCCCACTGCAAGCATGTTGTCGGCAACCGTAGGCGTATCGGAAGGGTTGCGACCCGGCGTTGGCTGTTCGGCAGAAGAAGAGGAGTGCGTTGAGTCCATAGTATTGAGCAAGTAAGTAACCGGGTGATGATCTGCCATCGTGGCAGGCTCAGGGCCGCGCCGGCACGGCGGGTTGTCCGCTCACGCGCAGCGCCAGTCTGGCCAGTTCGGCCCAGGGGTCGGTCAGCCGTCCTTTTGGCGGCAGGCCTTTGATTAGGCGATCTACTTCGTGTGCATGGTGAACTGCTGCCGGCCATTGATGGGGAGCAACCCGATCCAGGGCGCGACGGACCAGCGACTGGCGGGGTCCAAAAACCCTGTGGTGACGGAAAGCGCCGTCAAGCTGGCCCTGGCCGTGGGCAACCGCCAGGCGGGCCAGTACGCGAATCTCGTCTCCGATGGCCCATAAAACAAGCGGCGGGGCTTCGCCTTCGGCACGTAGCCCTTCCAGGATGGTCAGCGTTCGTGACGGGTCTCCGGCCAGCATGGCATCACGCAATGCAAAGACATTGTACCGGGCGACATTCAA
>DAHVSI010000151.1 GCA_027324645.1 Castellaniella sp.
GCGCCCCCGTTCGTGTGCTTGACACGCGGACGCAGCCCGCAGGCGCTGCCGCGCTAGAGGGTGTGGGTACCAGTGCAGCCCTGGATTTGTGTCTTGGACAGACCAACTGGACAGAAGAGCATTTGGTTGATGTGCACACGGTGGTTCTGAGTCCTGGGTTGTCACCGCTGGCTGCACCAGCAAGTCGCCTGATTGCGCATGCACGCGAACGCGGCATTGAAGTCATTGGCGAAATTGAGTTGTTTGCCATGGCGTTACGCGACATGCGAAAGCAGGGGTATGCCCCTCGTGTGCTGGCAGTGACTGGAACCAACGGTAAAACAACCGTGACAGCCATGGTGCGGCACATATTGGCTGCCCAGGGAATTCGTGTCGGTGCGGCCGGCAATATTAGTCCGGCAGCGTTGAGCGCCCTTGCTGATGCTTTGCAGTCCCAAGCGTTGCCTGATGTCTGGGTGCTGGAGCTGTCCAGTTTCCAGCTGGATACGACACGTAGCCTGTGCGCTGATGCCGTAGCATTGTTAAATGTGTCGCAAGATCATCTGGACTGGCATGGGTCATTTGATGCCTATTGCCAGGCCAAGGCAAGTCTGCTGGATCAGGGTCGCGTGGTTGTTTTCAACCGTGACGATCAGGCTGTGGCCCGCTTGGTCAGCCAGCGCAAACCGCAGGCTGCGTCAAGTTTTGGTGGCACCCCGCCACAGCAGCCCGGTGATCTGGGCATGCAGGCGTTGCGCGATATGACCTGGCTATGCAAGGCTGAGTCGAACGGGCCGGCAACCATGCTCATACCCGCAGACGGCCTGCGTGTCAGGGGTCGCCATAATGCGCTCAATGCACAGGCGGCGTTATTACTTGCAAGTCAGGCAGGTGGTCAGTGGCCTGACATGTTGCAGGCCATACGGGATTATGAAGGCGAACCCCATCGCATGGCGTGGGTGCGCACGGTTCAGGGTGTTGGCTTTATCAATGACAGCAAGGGCACCAATGTCGATGCCACGGTAGCTGCATTGCGCGGGCTGGACCAGGCGCCGGTATTGATTGCCGGCGGCCAGGCCAAGGGCCAGGAATTTTCCCCGCTCATTGAGGCGGCACGTGCTTGTGCCCACAGCGTGATACTAATAGGCCAGGATGCGCCTTTGCTGGCTGCAAAGCTGACGGAGGCCGGCGTCCGGCATCATCGTGTCTCCTCCATGGAAGAGGCGGTTCAGCAGGCATTTATCCAGGCGCAGCCGGCAGGTATCGTCCTGTTGTCGCCCGCCTGTGCCAGTCATGACATGTTTCGCAGTTATGTGCAGCGTGGCCAGGATTTTGAGGCCGCTGTGCATGAACTGGCGTTGGATCAGGGGGAGGTGGCATGAGTCTGTTCGCTGACCTCACAACCGGAGCCAATGCCGTCAGGCCAGGGCGTACCCGCATGCCCATGATTGATACGTCTTTGCTGATGGCGATAGGGGTATTGGTCGCATTCGGCCTGCTCATGGTCTATTCCGCCTCCATTGCTTTGGCGGAAGGTCCACGCTATGCCAGTTACGGACATTTCTATTTTGTTCTGCGCCACGCTGTTTTTGTGGGTGCCGGGTTGTTGATAGCGGTCTGTGGGGTCAACATCCCCTTGCGTGTCTGGCAAAAAATGGCTGTTCCTCTGTTCATCGTTTGTGCCATATTGCTGGTCCTGGTACTCGTGCCGGGACTCAGCCGCGAAATTAATGGGGCCCGCCGCTGGCTGCCCCTGGGGCCTGTCAGCCTGCAGCCTTCAGAGTTCATGAAGATTGCCATGCTGTTATATGCCGCTGACTACACCGTGCGCAAGCAGCAGTATATGCAGCAGTTCTGGCGCGGCTTCATGCCGATGGCGCTGGCATTGGTCACGGTGGGCATGCTGCTTTTGCTGGAGCCGGATCTGGGGGCATCCATGGTGATTGTTTGCATCGCCATGGGGCTGCTTTTTATCGGCGGGCTCAATGGCAAGCTCTTTTCAGGCCTGATTGCCTCGCTGGCCGGCTGTTTCCTCATGCTGATCTGGTTATCACCGTGGCGACGCGAGCGTTTGTTTGTGTATCTGGATCCGTGGAATCCGGACAACGCTTACGGAAGTGCCTACCAGCTATCTCATTCGCTTATCGCCTTTGGACGTGGAGAATGGTTTGGTGTGGGCCTGGGAGCCAGCATTGAAAAACTTCACTATCTGCCCGAAGCGCATACGGATTTTATTGTTGCCGTGATCGGAGAAGAGCTTGGCTTTGTAGGCCTGATGGGGCTGCTGGCAGTATTTATATTCGTCATCTGGCGTGGTTTCGAGATTGGCCGACAGGCTTTTGCCATGGAGCGGATCTTCAATGGCTTGGTCGCCCAGGGCGTCGCCCTGTGGTTTGGCGTACAAACGTTTATCAATATTGGGGTATGTCTGGGCTTGCTGCCTACCAAGGGGCTCACATTGCCGTTGGTGAGTTATGGCGGTACGGGCATTGTCACCAATTTGCTGGCTGTTGCCCTGTTGCTGCGTGTGGATTACGAGAATCGCAACCTGATGCGCGGGAGGCGGACATGACCCAGCGCACATTGATTGTCATGGCCGGAGGTACAGGTGGCCACATTATGCCGGGGCTGGCTGTTGCACGCGAGCTGCGCGACCGAGGCTGGAATGTGGTGTGGCTTGGTAACCCCGACCGCATGGAAGGGGTGCTGGTCCCGCCTCAGGGCTTCAAGCTCGAGCCCTTGTATTTTGAAGGGGTGCGTGGAAAAGGGCTGCGGACGTTACTGCGGCTGCCCCTGACTCTGTTGTCGGCTTGTCTTCAGGCCAGGCGCATCTTTAAACAAGTAAAGCCCGATGTGGCCTTGGGCATGGGTGGGTATGTTGCTTTTCCCGGCGGACTGGTCGCTTGGCTACGGCGTGTGCCATTGATTGTGCATGAGCAAAACGCGGTGGCAGGAACAGCCAACCGCTGGCTGTCAAAAGTCGCAACGACGTCTATGACCGGCTTTCCAGATACCTTGCGTCATGCCGTGGTTGTGGGCAACCCGGTGCGGCGCGAACTGGCGTCCATGTCGTCTGTCGTCACGCGATACGGACAGCGCCATGGCACATTGCGCATCCTGGTCATTGGCGGCAGCCTGGGCGCATCGATTCTGAATACAGTTGTGCCCCAGGCACTGGCTTTACTGCCAGAAAATAAACGTCCAGTCATCAGGCATCAATCTGGCCGGCAGCATTTGGCAGCATTGCAAGAAACTTATGAACGCACAGGTGTGCAGGCAACCTGCGTCGCTTTTATTGATGACATGGCCCGGGCGCTGGCGTGGGCCGACCTGGTCATTTGCCGTGCCGGCGCAATGACCGTGTCTGAGGTGGCCGCAGCCGGCGTGGCAGCACTTTTCATTCCCTTGCCCCATGCGATTGACGACCATCAACTGGCTAACGCCAGATACCTGACTGATGGCGAAGGCGCGTGGCTGCGCCAGCAAAAAGATTTCAGCCCTGAATGGCTGGCGGAATGGTTGCGCAGCATCTCGCGTGATGCGCTGGCAGGCATAGCCGGACAAGCCAGGCAGCATGCCCGCATTGGCGCCACGCGAACGATAGCGGATGCTTGTGAACAAGCGGCAGGAGAACGCTCATGAAGCATCGTATTACCCGTATCCATTTTGTTGGTATTGGCGGCTCTGGCATGAGTGGCATTGCCGAGGTATTGCTTAATCTTGGCTATTCCATCAGTGGCTCTGACCTGCAAGAATCCCCCGTCACCCGCCGGCTGGCCCGCCTGGGTGCTCGCGTCACCATTGGCCATGACGCTGAAAACGTCAAAGGTGTGGGGGCCATTGTGACGTCAACAGCTGTATCCGGAGACAACCCGGAGGTCATTGCCGCCCGGGCTGCTCGCATTCCGGTCGTGCCCAGGGCCCTCATGCTGACCGAGCTCATGCGGCTCAAGCGTGGGATTGCCGTTGCCGGCACTCACGGCAAAACCACCACGACCAGTCTGGTGGCCAGTGTGCTGGCTGCAGGTGACCTGGACCCGACTTTTGTGATTGGTGGACGGCTGAATTCGGCCGATGCCAATGCCCGGCTGGGTGAGGGCGAGTTTATCGTGGTCGAGGCGGACGAGTCGGATGCGTCCTTTCTTAACCTGTTGCCGGTCATGGCCATCATTACCAACATCGGTGCAGACCACATGGATACCTATGGGCATGATGTGGCCCGGCTCAAGAGCGCTTTTATTGAATTCACCCAGCGCCTGCCGTTTTATGGCAGTGCCATTGTCTGTAATGACGACCCTAATGTGCGTGAAATCATTCCGTTCATCTCGCGCCCCGTGACCACCTACGGTATTGAAACCGAGGCCCAGATACAGGCAGTCAATGTCCGTGCCGAAGGTACGAAGATGTTGTTTGATGTGCAGCGCCAGGGTGCTTCAGGCGCTATGCCCGAGCTTTCAGTTGCGCTGAATTTACCGGGGCACCATAACGTTCTTAACGCTTTGGCCGCCATTGCGGTGGCGACTGAACTGGGCGTGCCCGACGACAAGGTGGCCCAGGCGCTAAGTGCATTTCACGGTGTGGGGCGCCGGTTTACGTTGGCTGGCGAGTTTGCCGTGCCGGCATCGCGCGGGGGCGGGCATTTCACGCTTGTCGATGACTATGCACACCACCCCGAAGAAATGGTTGCCACCTTGGCAGCGGCCCGGGGCGCCTGGCCCGACCGGCGCATTGTGATCGCCTTTCAGCCACACCGCTACACACGCACGAGGGATTGTTTTGAGGACTTTGTTCGCATTCTTAGCAAGGCCGATGCCGTGCTGTTGACGGATGTCTACCCGGCTGGTGAGCAACCCCTGATCGCTGCGGATGGGCGTGCGCTGGCGCGTGGGTTGCGGGTGGCGGGACATGTTGAGCCGGTGTTTGTCCCGGAGATAGAGGCACTGCCACAGGCCATCATGGATTTTGCCGTTGACGGGGATGTCGTCGTCATCATGGGGGCAGGCTCGATCAGCCGTGTCCCCGCACAAGTAGGAGACCTGGCATGACAGCAGCATTAGGAAAAACAGGCGTCATCTACGGTGGCCGCTCAGCCGAACGTGAGGTGTCACTTATGTCGGGTCGTGGCGTCCAAGAGGCGCTGACTAGCCAGGGGGTGGACGCCCACCTGTTTGATATTGGCGAGCGTTCTCTTGCCGAGTTGGCTGCACAAGGGTATGAGCGTGTCTTTATTGCCTTGCACGGACGCTATGGAGAGGACGGCACCATACAGGGGGCCTTGGAGCTGCTTGGGCTGCCATATACGGGCAGCGGCACCATGGCCTCAAGTCTGGCCATGGACAAGATCATGACCAAGAAAGTTTGGCTGTATCACGATTTGCCGACTCCAGAACACGTTGAACTGACCAGCGAGGCTGAGCTCGATTCGGTTGTTGAGCGTCTGGGACTGCCGCTGATTATTAAGCCGCCTCATGAGGGGTCCACCCTGGGTCTGACCAAGGTTGAGCAACTGGCTGATTTGGCGCCCGCCCTGGAACTGGCGCTGCGTTACGACTCTATCGCGCTGGGTGAGCGTTTTATACAGGGCCGTGAGCTGACCGTTCCCTTGTTGGGCAAAGGTGAGGACGCCAGGGCATTGCCAGTCATCGAGATTCTTGCGCCGGATGGTAACTACGATTACGAGCACAAGTATCACTCAGACAGTACCGAGTACCTGTGCCCGGCACCCCTGTCGCCGTCTACGGCACAGCGTGTCCAGGAACTGGCCAGGCAGGCATATGTTGCGCTGGGATGCGAAGGCTGGGGGCGCGCCGACATCATGCTCGACAGTCAGGAGCAGCCATGGCTGCTGGAAATGAACACATCACCCGGCATGACTAGCCACTCACTAGTCCCCATGAGTGCGGCAGCGCTGGGCATGTCCTACGCAGAGCTGTGCGTAGAGATATTGCGTACCGCCTCGTGCAAGGTCATAACCGGATCGGCGGAGGGCTAAGACAGTGGTCACAGACGCACGACTCATTAACCTGCTTGCCAACGTGCTGTTTTTGTTGGCGGTGACCGCATTGGTCACCGGTGCGGTTGTGTGGGTGGCGCAGCGTCCGTATTTTGCTGTTTCTCGACTGACCATTGGTCCGATGGACAAAGGCAAGCTGGAATATGTGTCCGATGCCACCTTGCGCGCAAGCATCGCTGGCCGCCTGCAAGGCAACTTCTTCTTTGTTGACCTTGATGAGGCCCGCAGCGTGATCGAATCCACGCCCTGGGTGCGCAAGGCGCATATACGCCGGGTCTGGCCCAATACGCTCCAGGTTCAGCTTGAGGAGCAGCAGCCCCTGGCCTACTGGAATGAGGACGAAATGCTTAATACGTGGGGCGAGCCGTTTACGGCAAACGAGGCAGCGTTGCCGGACGATGTGCGTCTGCCCCGGTTGAGCGGCCCGGATGCGTCTGAGCGTCTGGTGGTGCAGCGGTATGCAGAATTAGCCCGGTGGTTTGCGCCACTGGACATTCGTATAAGCGAAGTGACACTGAGCCCGCGCTACGCGTGGGAAGTGACCTTGTCCGACGGCGTGCATCTGGCGCTGGGGCGAGATCCTGCAGCGGATGTAGCGGATCCGCATGGGCGGTCAGGCGCGTTGCCGTTTGCTGCCCGTATTGAACGCTTTGTGAATGCGTGGCCAGCGTTGATGGCACGGCTGGAAGGCCGAACGCTGGATGCAGTGGATTTACGTTATCCCAACGGCTTTGCCATGACGTTGGCTCCCGATTCCAACTCTCAATCAAATAACAACCATGACTCGTGATATCAAGGATCTGATCGTTGCGCTCGACATCGGCACCAGCAAAGTGGTGGCCGTTGTGGCCGAGATTCTGCCGGACGGCGGGTTTGAAGTGCTGGGCCTGGGTCAGCATGAATCTCAGGGGATGCGCAAGGGCGTGGTGGTCAATATCGAATCCACGGTCAATTCCATACAGCGTGCGCTGGAAGAGGCGGAGCTGATGGCAGACTGCAAGATCCGCGAGGTGTTCGCGGGTATTGCCGGAAGCCACATCAGCAGTTTCAACTCCAGTGGCATGGTTGCCGTCAAAGACAAGGAAGTGACAGCAACGGATGTGGCACGTGTTATTGAGACCGCCAAGGCTGTCAATATTCCCACCGATCAGAAGGTGCTGCATGTTCTGACGCAGGAATTCATTGTGGATTCGCAAGACGACATTCGCGAGCCCATCGGGATGAGTGGCCTAAGGCTAGAGGTGCGCGTACATATTGTGACGGGCGCGGTCAGTGCAGCGCAAAACATCGTCAAATGTGTCCGGCGCTGTGGCCTGGAAGTTCAGGATCTGATCTTGCAGCCGCTGGCTTCAAGCATGGCCTGCCTGACGTCTGATGAAAAAGAGCTGGGCGTAGTCCTGGTCGATGTGGGTGGGGGGACGACTGATATCGCCATTTATACAGGAGGCGCCATACGGCATACCGCTGTATTGCCCATCGCAGGCGACCAGATAACCAGCGATATTGCAGCCATGCTGCGTACGCCCACACCGGACGCAGAAGAAATCAAGCTGCGCTACGGCATTGCCAAACATGACCACGTCGATGCCGACGAGCAAATTGAAGTGCCCGGCCTGGGGGATCGTCCCAACCGGCAGGTCAAGCGCCAGGCGCTGGGCGCGGTGATCGAGCCCCGTGTCGAGGAACTGTTTTCTTTCGTCCAGCAAGTTGTGCGTGAATCTGGTTACGAGGATTTGCTGGCCTCCGGTGTTGTGCTGACGGGCGGCACGGCACTTATGCCCGGCATTGATGAACTGGCCGAGGACGTGTTCCTTAAGCCTGTGCGCGTGGCCGTGCCCATCTATGAAGGCAGCCTGGCCGATGTCATGCACAACCCGCGGTTTTCCACCGTGATGGGCCTATTGTCCGAGGCACGTCTGCAACGCTTGCGTGGCGTCAAGGTGGCGCAGCAAAAAGGCAACGTCAAAACCATTCTTGCCCGGATGAAGGAGTGGTTCATGAACTGACCTGTTGATCCGGTTTGTAGTTTCAAGAGCCGGCAGGATAAGCCGGACAACAATAAAAAGTGCTGTGGTGGGGAACATCCCCTTTGTTTTATTGCTTTTATGATCCAAGAGGAACCTGGCTATGATGAACTTTGAAATGCTGGAAACCAATGACAACGCGACCATCATCAAGGTGGTTGGCGTAGGAGGTGCGGGCGGCAATGCCATCTCGCACATGATCGATTCTGGCGTCGCTGGAGTGGACTTTGTCTGCGCCAATACGGACGCTCAGGCGCTAGCCTCCAGCGAGGCTGGTACACAGATCCGTCTGGGACGCACCGGTCTGGGTGCAGGGGCTAAGCCCGAGCAAGGCCGTGCTGCAGCCGAAACCGCCCGCGAGGAGATCCGTGCGGCACTCAATGGTGCCAATATGGTCTTTGTCACGGCTGGTATGGGTGGTGGCACGGGTACAGGCGCCGGCCCCGTGGTGGCCGAGGTCGCCAAAGAACTGGGCATTCTGACGGTAGGTGTTGTCACCAAGCCGTTTGAGTTTGAAGGCTCACGTCGCATGCGCATGGCCGAAGAGGGGATTGCCGAGCTGTCCCGCCACGTGCATTCCCTGATCGTGGTGCTTAACGAGAACCTGTACGACCTGATGGACGAAGACGCCACGCAGGAAGACTGCTTCAAGGCCGCTGACGATGTGCTGCACAATGCTTGCGCCGGTATTGCCGAAATCATCAATGTTGAAGGTAACGTCAACGTTGACTTTGAAGACGTCAAAACCATCATGGGCGAGCCTGGTCAGGCGATGATGGGTACCTCCGTTGCCTCCGGGCCGGAGCGTGCGCGTGAGGCAGCTGAAAAAGCTATTGCCTGCCCGCTGCTTGAAGGCGTTGACCTGCACGGTGCAAGAGGCATGCTGGTCAACATTACGTCCAGCCGTTCGCTCAAAATGCGCGAGACCCGTGAAATCATGGACACCATCCGCAGCTACGCAGCTGACGACGCATCCGTTATTTTTGGTACCGCGTACGACGATGCCATGGGTGATGACCTGCGTGTAACAGTTGTGGCAACGGGTTTGGGCCGGGGCGCATCGCGCCCGGAGTTAGTCCATAACAATCAGCCCGCGCAGCGCACTGGCACCGACGATATTCCCGTCATGGGCGGCCATACTGAAGACAACCAGGAAACGCAGCAGGACGGTATGCCGCAGGTACTGCGTGATCCGCGTCGTCAGGCTTCAGCTCAGGTACGGGCGCTGGAAACCGCAGGGATGGATCACTTCGATATCCCGGCCTTTCTGCGCAAGCAAGCAGACTAAGCCGGATCAAGGATCCCAGCAATAAAAACAGCCACCCGCCCGTTCTGTCACCACGATGGCAGAACGGGCAACTGACAGTCCGAAGCCAACTGAAATATCCTGTTGTGGGCAAGTGGTGGTGATCCTGCCTGAGCGCAGGTTACAATACGGTATCGTTTTCGTGAGCACGGGCTGTGCCTGTGTGCTTGCGTTTCAGCACAAAACAACGTCGTTTATGTTACTTCAGCGCACTATTCAACAAACCGTCAGCACTAAAGGCGTAGGCTTGCATTCGGGCCGCCGCGTCGAAATCACGCTCCGTCCGGCCGCGCCCGATACGGGCATCGTGTTTCACCGTATCGACCTGCCCGAACCCGTGCATCTGCCGGCGCGTGCCGACCAGGTGGGCAATACCAGGCTGGCATCAGTACTGCAGCAGGGCGATGTACGCGTATCAACGGTCGAGCATCTTATGTCAGCCCTGGCTGGTTTGGGTATCGATAACCTGCATGTTGACCTGACGGCAGAAGAAGTGCCAATCATGGACGGCAGCGCAGGTACATTCATCTATCTGTTACGTTCGGCAGGGTTGCAGGAACAGCCTGTACCCAAGAAGTTTCTTAAAGTGCGCAAGACGATTGAGGTGCGTGAAGGCGAAGGCGCCGATGCCAAGTGGGCACGGCTTGAACCCTACGATGGGTTCGCCTTGTCTTTTGGTATTGATTTCAGTCATCCGGCCATCGACTCTACGGCCAACTTTGCCGAAGTGGACTTTGCGCGCGATTCGTACATTAAAACTATTGCCAGGGCCCGCACCTTTGGCTTCGTGAGCGAAGTCGAGGCCCTGCGTGCAGCAGGACTGGCCCGTGGCGGCAGCTTGGACAATGCCATCGTCATGGACGAATACCGCGTACTTAATACCGATGGCCTGCGTTACGACGACGAGTTCGTCAAACATAAAATTCTGGACGCCATTGGCGATCTATACCTAATTGGTTACCCGCTGGTCGCCCGCTACGTGGCGTGCAAATCGGGCCATGGCCTGAATAATCAGCTTGCCCGGGCGTTGCTGGCCCAGCAAGATGCCTGGGAACTGGTTACCTACGCTGTCGACGAGGCACCCAAGTCCTTTTCTTACGACTGGAAGTTTGCCTGACCGGACATGGTGCGGAAGCCCATAGGGCTTCCGGCATTAGGGCTGATGACGGTTGAGCAGACGTTGTACGGCATCGGACAAAGGCCCTGGCTCCAGCTGTTTCTGCAGAGCATCAAACGCTTGCAAGGCCTGGCCGTCCAGCGGTTGAACGTGCCGTGTCCTGGTGGGCCTGTCGGGCCTTGCCAAAGCACCTTGAACCCTGACCTGCACCCGGCTTACCAGCCATCCTGCCTGATTGAGTGCACGGATAATGCGTGGGCCAAGTTGCCTAAGCTTGCTGGCATAAGCGGCAGCCGGGACAGCCAGCGTAATGGTTTCAGTGTCCATGCGTGCAACCCGGCACACCTTGGCAATGCCCTGTGGCAATGTCTTCCTGACAGTTTGCTCAGCTGCCATCAGGTCGTGCGCGGTGGCCAGTATGCCGGCTGCATGCTGGTCGGTACCCAGCCACGCCAGCGTCAGCATGGCGTTAAGGGTGGTGGCAGACGGATGGCGCGTGTGCGATTTCATGGCAGGCGTGTATTGGTGATGATGATCCATGCATTGATGGCTCACCAACTAATTCTACCGCGAGCGTGCAACACAACAATGCAACGCATTCGATATTTTCGTCCCACCCCGGGGCCGGAAGGTGCGTTAAACTGTGTCGTTTTCCTGCGGATTATCCGCTAACTCATATAAAGGGGCGGGGCAGGGTGTTGCTGTCTGCCGGGTGCCCTCACGTCAAAATAATGGTTTCTGTGTTCAAAAAGCTCATTGGTAGTCGTAACGACCGCTTGCTGCGTCAGTATCGCAAGCAGGTGGTAAAAATTAACGCGCTCGAGCCGGAGCTGGAAACGCTCACGGACGATGCGCTACGCGCCCGCACGGACGAGTTTCGCCAGCGTCTTGAACAGGGCGAAACGCTGGACGCGTTGCTGATCGAGGCATTCGCGGTAGTACGCGAGGCCAGTAAACGTGTTTTTGGCATGCGCCACTTCGACGTGC
>DAHVSI010000177.1 GCA_027324645.1 Castellaniella sp.
TTTGGCCAGGGTGGACATTGCTCCAGTAAGCCCTGCCCGGACACTGGTGGCCAGCCCCATGTTCGGATAGGGTTCTTTGACCGTGAACGACGTAATGTTCACAATGCGGCCAAACTGTGCAGCCTTCATGTCCGGCAGGCAAGCGGTGGCACAATCAATAGCTGACAGCATATTGGTTTCCAGCGCCTGTAGCCAGGTAGCGTGGTCGTGCTGCTCAATCGGGCCCGGGGGCGGGCCGCCGGCGTTAGTGACCAGGATGGAAATGGGCCCCAGCTGCTGGCGTGTCTGCTCGATGATCGCACGCCGGCCGTCGGGCGTAGACAAGTCGCCCGCGATACCGACAGCGTCGGGGCCAAGTTGGCTGGCTGCCCGCCGGGCCTTGTCGGCATCGCGCCCATTGACCGCTACGCGAACGCCAGCTTCAGACAGCGCCTGGGCGCAGGCAAAGCCCAAGCCCTGTGAGCCCCCCAAAATCAGTGCATTCATTCCGGCGATTTTTAAATCCATGGTTGCTCCTGTTACATCAGTGAAGGTAGCCACAGCACCAGTTCAGGCACTAGCGCCAGCAAGACGATGGCTGCAAGATAGAGCAGAATAAACGGCGTGGCTGCCCGGTACATTTCCTGTATGGTGGTATGACGTGCCACCCCTTGCAGTGCGAACAGGGTATACCCAAACGGTGGCGTGATGTTGCCAATCGACATGTTGATCAGAAAGATGGCCCAGAACCATAGGGGTTCAAAGCCCAGTGCCATGATAATGGGCTTGTACAGGGGAACCAGCAGAATCATCACGGCAATCTGGTCGATGAACATGCACAGCACAAAACCCAGCGCCATCAGCAAGACAAACATGATGGCAGGGGACCAGTCCAAGGTCGTGACCATCTTGACCAGGCTGACAGTGACGCCGCTCATGTTCAGCACCTGGCTGAACGATACGGAACACACCATGATGATCATGATCATGCTTGTGGTCCAGGCGGTAGAGCGGATGGCTTCCACCAGCGTGTTCAGGCGTAGCGATGCAAACAGCGAACACACAACAGCCGCCACGACGCAGCCCAGCGCAGCGGCTTCCGTTGGTGTGGCAATGCCAAACAGGATCAGCCCCAAAATCGCCACAATGATGGCAAGAAACGGTACGGCCCGTAATACTGCTGCCAGCCGCGTGGGCCAGGGCAGCAGGGCTGTCTGGGTTACAGCCGGAGCGATGGACGGCTTGAGTGCGACGCGGGCCAGAATGTAAAGCAGAAAAATAATGGCCAGCATCAGGCCGGGGATAATGCCGGCAATAAGCAGCCCTGAGATGGAAACGCCGGCCAGTATGCCAAGCACCACGGCCATGACACTGGGCGGAATGATAGGCGCAAGACTCGAGCCCCCCAGGATGGTGCCAATGGACAGCCCACGCTGATAACCCCGCTTTTCCATTTCGGGCAGCAGGGACGCCCCCATCATGGCCGCGACGGCCATGGCTGAACCGGACAGCGCCCCGAATATCGTGGACAGGGCGATGCTCACGATATACAGGCGGGAGCGCACTGCACCGATCAGGTTGTCAACCGCGTCGAACATGACGTTGACAGCATTGGAGCGGAACAGAATTTCGCCAAGCAATATAAATAGGGGAATTGCGGCCAAGGATAGGCTGGTACCGGTGTCATACATTGAGTTGATGACAAGCAATACCCCTTTGAGGTTGCCCGACAGGATGTAGAGCCCAACGAGGTTGAGCGTCAGGAATGCCAGAAAGATTGGCAGCCCTGTTGAAAAAAGAAATAGCATGAGCGCCAGGGCGCCGCTAAGGAATACGTACCACTCCATCAGCTGTCTCCGCTACGAGGGCCAGGTTGTGATTGACTGCAGGACAGACAGATGAGGTGACGCAGATAATACAGTCCGGCACTGACCAGGCCATAGACGACCGTGGTCATGACCCACCATTTGGGGATGGGCGTCACGGTGATCATGGTGACCCCGCGGCTATAGAGCCTGGACAGTTCGATCCAGCCAAACCACGCACTAAGCAGGCATGCCACGCAGGCCAGCAGCATGGTGAAGCGTTGCAGCCACACCGATGCCCGCACTGGCAGTGCCTGAACAATCAGGTTCATGGTTGCATGCCCGTTTTTGCGGGCCAGCATGGGCGCCGCCAGAAAAATGATGAGAGCGAAGCTTACGGCGGCTGTGTCCGGCGCCCAGCTGCTTGGGTCTTTCATCCAGTACCGGGCAATGACCTCACCGCTGAGCACAAGCGTGAGGTACGCCGTGGCCAGCATGCTGATGCCAAACAGGCCGGTCGTGATTGCATCGTGAATCCGTGCTAGAAAACGGAAGAAACCCTGACCAGCTGTGTGGCCAGGGCTAAGGTTGGGTGAAGCGCTCATTGGGCAGTCAGTTCTTTATCAACGGCGAGTTCATGCAGTGCCTTGGCATCGTCACTGTTACTGTTTTTCTCGACCTGACGCCAGACGCCTGCAGCGAACATGGCCTCGACTTCAGGGGCGACGTCATCACCAAACTCGGTGATTTTCAGACCGGCATCCTGCATGGCCTGATCTTCCTCTTCCCACAGGGAAGCAAACTCGTCGCGACCAGAGGTTTCAAGCTCAATGGCTGTATCCAGGATGATGTCCTGCTGTTCCTGGTCCAGTGCCTCCCAGGCATCCAGGTTCATGAACAGAATATGGTTGGTGACCCCGAAGGTGGGCCGGGTCATGTAATCAGCCACTTCGTACCAGCCATATTCCATGGCTCCAAAAACTGGCCAGGCCGCGCCGTCAACCACACCACGCTCCAGTCCCGAGAAAATCTCGCTGGCGGGAAGGGTAACGACTGCGCCGCCCAACTCTTTGATCATGTCGTGGTAGGTGGCGGATGCACGAATTTTGCGTCCCTTGAGCGCGCCGTCGTCACCAATGGGGTCACGCAGCAGAACGTGATAGCCCGATGCAGCAGAAAACACGCCAATGAGCTTCATGTTGTGCTCATTTTGGTAGTGTTCGTCAATGATGTCGTAGGCACCGCTCTCGCGGCGTGCTTCAGGATCGTCTTTCATGGCGTCCAGCGCGAATGACATGCCCGTTTCGCCAAGGTGGTAGGCACCGTGCGTGAAGAGCATGTCGAACAGGCCGGAAGAAACGGGCTGCAGCTGCTCGAAAGGGGGCACGGTTTCGGGGCCGCGCATTTCTGCAGTGAGCGCACCGTCAGAGCGTTTCTCGATCTCTTCCATGAAGTGGTCGACAAAAACAGGCACCGCGTTATAGGTCGTGTCCCAGCCCGACAGAATGGTCAGATCGGCGGCCTGTGCAGTGGGAGCACTGGCAAGGACAAGGGCGGGAAGGCTGGCAGTGAGCAATCGGCAAATCATGGTGTCTCCGTGAAAAATAACGATAGTGAGCCGGCTGTCTGGTGCGCGTTGCGTGCGCGTGCGGCTGGGCACAATCGGAAAACTGTCGTATCACAATACGAAGCGGATACTGAACTGGTCAAGGTCATTTTCGGAATATTGTTCCGCACAGCGAAATACTGTAGGCGCGCGGAGTGTGGGCGATGCAAAGATCGCTGTCGGGGACACCCGCGCAGGGGGTCAGGCCAGAACTTGCCTCAGGAACGCGCCAATATCCTGGATTTCTTCGGGTGATACCGAGTGGGGCATGGTGTAGGTTTTCCAGGTGACGTCGTGTCCGGTCTCTTCGAGCAGGTCGCGCGACTCTTCGCCCCGTTCTATAGCAACGACAGGATCCATGGTGCCGTGCGCCATGAATATCGGGGTGTCCTGGTTGGCAGTCTTGCGTTCTGCTTTTAGGCGGTCCTGCAAGGGTAAATAGCCAGACAGGGCGACCATGCCGGCCAGCTTTTCGTCCAGCCGCAGCCCGGTGTGCAGCGTCATGGCTGCACCCTGGGAAAAGCCGGCCAGAACAATATGCTCGCAGGGGATGTCGCGAACATTCTCGCGTGCGATGAGTGCGCGCACTGCATGTTCTGCTTCGCGTACGCCCGTGTCATCTTCCTGGCGCACCAGGTCGGGACTGAAGATGTCGTACCACGCACGCATGGTCATGCCGTTATTGACGGTAACGGGGCGCATGGGCGCATGAG
The DNA here is from genome assembly GCA_027324645.1 of Castellaniella sp. Taxonomy (GTDB): domain Bacteria; phylum Pseudomonadota; class Gammaproteobacteria; order Burkholderiales; family Burkholderiaceae_B; genus JAJYRX01. The sequence continues at coordinate 4,104 of DAHVSI010000177.1, forward strand.
GAAATAAAAAACGGATTGATGGCAGATCTTGCAGGCCCAGTTCGGGAACAATTGGCGCAAAATCATTGCCGTCGGCACCCAGGCCATGCAGCCAAATGACTGACCGTTGCGGGTTGGGGCCCGTTTGAATTTCGATACATTCCAAAGTGGTTGGGTCCATAGTGATTCCATTGTGGCAGATCGGACTGGCCAGGCGGCCGGGTCCGACAAGGCCAGACTGTTGATTGGCGCTGAATTAGCTATGATAACTGTCTGACCGAAAAAATATGAGCTCATGACTGAATCTTCATCCTTACGTTTGCCTGTTGCCGAAAATCAGGCCCGTTTCCGCGAACTTGTCAGCCAGGCCCTGGCGCATGCCCAGACGCTGGGTGCGTCGGACGCTGTGGCCGAGGTGGCTGAAAGCTGTGGGCGCTCTGTGACGGTACGAAACCAAAACCTTGATACGGTCGAGCAGCATCGCGATCGGGGTCTGAGTATTACGGTGTACGCAGGGCAACGACTGGGCTCTGCGTCCACGTCTGATTTTTCCTCCGAAGCACTGCGCGAAACCGTTGAAGCAGCCTGGCATATTGCCCGGCATACCGCGCAGGACGAGGCCTCTGGCCTGCCTGATACCGACTTGCTGGCACAAGGCACGCCCGATCTTGAGCTTCATCATCCGTGGGATGTTGACACTCAAGAGGCCACTGAGCTGGCCTTGCAGGCTGAGCAGGCTGCCAAAGACGTCAGCAGCCAGATTACCAACTCCGAAGGGGCGTCTCTCGATACCCAGGAAAGTCATTTCGTTCTGGGTAATACGCGGGGGTTTATGGGCGGGTACCCCAGCACGCGCCATAGCATCATGGTGGCGCCCATAGCGGGCGAGGACGCCGGCATGCAGCGAGACTACTGGTACGCTGCCCAGCGGCGCTGGCAAGACCTGCCCGACCCGGCACAGGTGGGTCGTTATGCAGCCGAACGCGCGTTGGCGCGCCTGTCTGCCAGGCGGGTACCCACGGGCCGTTTCCCTGTTTTATTCGAGGCGCCTCTGGCTCTGGGTTTGCTGGGTGCGCTCGTACAGGCCACCAGCGGTGGTGCGTTGTATCGCCAAGCTAGCTTTTTGCTCGACAGTCGTGGCAGTGCCGTGACGGCCAGCCACGTTAATGTCATCGAAGATCCGTTCATCAAGCATGCCATGGGCAGTTCGGCCTTTGATGCCGAAGGGGTGGCCACGCACGCGCGAGACGTAGTGCGGGACGGGGTCTTGCAAAACTATTTTCTGTCGACTTATACGGGTCGCAAGCTGGGGTTGCCCACCACGGGCAATGCCGGGGGGTCTCATAACCTGACGCTGTCATCCACACTGACTGATCCGTCCGATAACCTTGATGCCATGCTGCGCAAAATGGGGACCGGCCTGCTGGTCACCGAACTCATTGGCCAGGGGGTTAATTACGTCACGGGCGATTACTCCCGGGGTGCGTTTGGTTACTGGGTGGAAAATGGCCAAATCAGCTATCCGGTCGAGGAAATCACCATTGCCGGCAACATGGCTGATATGCTCAAGCAAATTGTTGCCGTCGGGGCCGACGTCATTACGCGCGGGACCAAATCAAGCGGTTCTATACTGATCGAACGCATGGCCGTCGCGGGCCAATAAGCGTGGTCGGAAAATACAAGCCGCGTGATGCTACGAGATGTTAGGGAATTCACCACCGTTACAACAGGCGCACGGCGCGGTATGATGGCTTGTTGATATTTTCATCGAAATATTTTGTTTCACAGTACGCCCACAGGAGTCATCTCATGCAGCGTCGTTCATTTTTGAAAAAAGCCAGTCTGGGTGCGGTAGCCGGTTCCGCCGTGCTGGCTGCCCCTGCTGTCGCAGACGAAAACCCCAAAATTAACTGGAAGATGACCTCTTCCTATGGCCCTTCGTTGCCGCCGCTTTTTTCCACTTCCGAGCTGTTTGTCAAAATGATTGACGAAGCCACGGGCGGTAATTTCAACATTCGCCTGTACCCGGGTGGCGAAATCGTTCCGGCATTCGAAGTCATGGACGCGGTAGGCGATGGCACAGTCGAATGCGGCCAGACGGCCTCATACTATTACTACGGCAAAGACCCCAGCTTCTGCTTTGACACTGCGGTTCCGTTTGGCCTCAATACACGCCAAATGTTCTCCTGGATGTACAACGGCGACGGCATGAAGCTCATGCGCGAGTTATTTGCCACGCGCAATATTGTCAACTTCCCGTTTGGCAACACCGGTACGCAAATGGGTGGCTGGTACCGCAAGGAAATCAAAAAAGTCGAAGATCTGAACGGTCTTAAAATGCGTACCGCCGGCTTTGCCGGTGAAGTGCTGGCGCGTATGGGTGTGGTTCCTCAGCAAATCCCTGCTGGCGATATCTACCCCTCTCTTGAAAAAGGCACCCTTGATGCAGTTGAGTTTGTTGGCCCAGCCGATGACGAGGCCCTTGGTCTGCAAAAAGTCGCCAAGTACTACTACTATCCAGGCTGGTGGGAAGGCTCTGCCCAGGTATCGCTGTACGTCAATGACGAAGCCTACGAAAACCTGCCCAAGCAGTATCAAAGCCTTATTGAAACTGCCACACGCGCTGCCGGCACCAACCTGACAGCTAAGTACGATGTCGAAAACCCTGAAGCGCTGCGCCGCCTGATTGCCGATGGCGCCGTTCTCAAGGCCTTCCCGCGCGAAGTCATGGATGCGTCATTCGAGGCGTCCCAGGAAGTCTACAAAGAGTTCTGCCACAAAGACGAAGGGTTTAAGAAAATTTACGACAACTACATGGAATTCCGTGACAACGTTGTGCCCTGGTTCCGCGTAGCCGAAGGTTCTTACGACAATTACCTGGGTATTGCCCTGGCTAACAAGCGTAAGTAACTATCGGGCGCGATTGCGCCACCTATCCAAATGGGCAAGGCTGGCTAATGGGCCTTGCCCATTTTTTGTGCGGCCACGATGTCGTCATGGTCAAATTACTGGTGTAAGGCGTCTAAGCAAGTAGTATGATAATGCGAATCAATGTGATTTGATTGCCTTCAAAGAGTAGTCCCGGGGTCGGCTCGGGTCGCAGAACGCAGGAGTGTATTAATGAAACGTTTTCATCGCATCGGGACAGGTATTGTGCTGGCCTTGTCTCTCACGGCCGCTGCCTGGTCTGCTGATTACACCGCGGGTGACATCGCCATTGATCACCCATGGTCGCGGGCTACCGTACAGGGCATGGCCAACGGTGTGGGGTATTTTGAAATGCACAACCAGGGTGATCAGGCCGATCGTCTGGTATCTGTGTCATCGCCCGTCGCCAAGCGTGCTGAACTGCACGTGCACGAAAAAGATGGTGACGTCATGCGCATGCGCCAGGTCGACGATATTGAAATCCCGGCCGGCGACAAGGTCATGCTGGAGCCCGGTGGCCTGCACGTCATGCTCATGAAGCTTAAAAAGCCGCTTGAGCAAGACAGTACGTTCCCCCTTACGCTTGAGTTCGAACACAGCGGCAGTGTCGAGATCGAGGTCCATGTTGATGCCATGGGTAAGGCCCGGTCCCATGACCATCATGATCACCACGACCACGACGATCACGGCGACCATCATGGTGAAGCCAAGCATCATTAAGTGCTATACGAGTCGCAACGAGCTTTGTGCGGTGTGGCTTTTCCTGTAGTTTTCAATGTGTTAATATGTCTAGCTTGCCTTAATTTGCGTACGGATGGCTAATAACGTCTTGGCGCAGGTTGTTTTCAAGGCTTTTTTCGTCTTAATTCAAGGAAACCATCATGAAGACCTTTGTGGCCAAGCCGCACGAAGTCCAGCGTGAGTGGTTTGTGGTAGATGCCCAGGACAAGGTCCTTGGTCGTGTGGCCAGCGAAGTCGCACGCCGCTTGCGTGGCAAACACAAACCCGAATACACGCCGCATGTCGATACCGGCGACTATATTATTGTCATCAACGCAGCCGATGTAGTGGTAACAGGCAATAAGCGCCGTGACAAGCGTTACTACCATCACACGGGTTACCCTGGCGGTATCCGTGAAACCAACTTCGAACGCCTCCAGGAACGCTTTCCTGGCCGCGCTATCGAAAAAGCGGTTAAAGGCATGCTGCCCAAGGGTCCCTTGGGTTATGCCATGGCCAAAAAGCTCAAGGTTTATGCTGGCGCCGAGCACCCTCACACTGCCCAGCAGCCCAAGACGCTCGATATCTAAGGACAGGTCATGATCGGTAATTGGAATTATGGCACCGGCCGCCGCAAAACTTCGGTGGCTCGTGTGTTTCTTAAAAAAGGCACTGGTAATATTGTCGTTAACGGCAAACCAGTTGACGAATTTTTTGCACGTGAAACTGGCCGCATGATCGTTCGCCAGCCGCTAGCACTTACAGACCATCTTGAATCGTTCGACTTCAAAGTCAACGTTCACGGTGGTGGCGAAAGTGGTCAGGCCGGCGCAGTGCGCCACGGTATTACCCGCGCACTCATCGACTACGACGAAAGCCTCAAGCTGCAGCTCAAGCAGGCAGGCCTGGTCACTCGCGATGCCCGTGCGGTCGAGCGTAAAAAAGTGGGCCTGCACAAGGCACGTCGACGCAAGCAGTTCAGCAAGCGCTAACAGGCATTGCCGGGGTGTGGCATACGCATCCACTAGCCTTACAGACCCCGGCCGGTGCCGGGGTTTTTTATTTGTACATTGCAGGAATGCATAACTATGGCAACAGGACAATCAACCATCAAGGCAGCCATTGTGGGTGGCACGGGTTATACAGGGGTCGAGCTACTTCGTTTGCTGGCTCAGCATCCTCATGTCGCCCTTACTGCAATCACCTCACGCACTGAAGCCGGTACGCCTGTTGCGTCCATGTTTCCCAACTTGCGTGGCGCGGTTGATCTGGCGTTTACCACGCCTGATGACGCAGCGCTACAGGCCTGCGATGTCGTGCTCTTTGCCACGCCGCATGGTGTGGCCATGGACCAGGCTCCGGGGCTTATTGAAAAGGGTGTCAAGGTCATTGACCTGGCTGCCGATTTCCGCCTGCGCAACCTTGATGCATTTGAGCACTGGTACAAGATGCCACATGCATGCCCCGATGTTCTGCAGGAGGCCGCCTATGGCTTGCCTGAGCTGCATCGTGACGCCATTTCCAAAGCCAGGGTGGTAGCCAACCCAGGCTGTTATCCCACTACCGTTTTACTGGGGTTGGCGCCGTTATGGCAGCAGGGCCGCAATTACACAGATGGATCGCGCATTATTGCCGACTGCAAGACTGGCGTGTCAGGGGCGGGCCGCAAGGCATCCGTTGGCATGCTGTTTGGTGAAGCAAGCGATAACTTCCGTGCTTATGGCTTGCCGGGCCACCGCCACCATCCCGAAATCATTGGTCAGCTAGATGCACACACGGGTAGCGCAGTTGACCTGACTTTTGTGCCCCATCTGGTGCCAATGGTTCGCGGCATGATGGCAACGCTGTACGTGACCATTGCCGACTCTGCTCTGGGCACGGATTTCCAGGCTTTATTCGAAACGTATTATGCCAACGAGCCCTTTGTGGATGTGATGCCCGCAGGCAGCATACCCGAAACCCGGTCTGTCCGGGGCGCCAACACGTTGCGTCTGGCCGTGCATCGTCCTGACAATGGCAATCAGCTGATTATCCTGTCAGCACAGGACAATCTGGTCAAAGGAGCATCTGGCCAAGCTGTGCAAAACATGAACATTATGTTTGGGCTGGACGAAACGGCTGGCCTGCATCAGTTAGCGCTGCTACCCTAATGTTTATATACGTTCTATTTGATGATCAGGCCCGTTCGGGGCCTCAGGAGCAGTTTTCATGACTACGCTTACCGAATCTGTTGATCTGCAGGCGCCACCTGCCCCGTTGCTGTTTACCGATGCCGCAGCCGGCAAAGTCCGTGATCTGCTTGAAGAAGAGGGCAACCCGGCCCTCAAGCTGCGTGTGTTTGTGCAAGGCGGCGGCTGTTCAGGCTTTCAATACGGTTTCACCTTTGATGAAGTCATCAATGATGACGATACCGCTATTGACAAGCATGGTGTGCAGTTGCTGATTGATCCCATGAGCTTTCAGTATCTGGTTGGGGCAGAAATTGACTTCAAGGACGATCTTGAAGGGGCACAGTTTGTGATCCGCAACCCAAACGCCAACTCCACCTGTGGGTGTGGTTCGTCTTTCTCACCCTGACCTTGTCTGCTTATAGGCTTGGTGTCTAGGCTGGATAGCGGCAGCCTAGTATCCGGGGGGCGTGTGCCCCCGTTACGTCCGGCACGCTTGCCGGTGCATTGTTGTCCCAAGCCCATGCCAGCCAGGCAAACGCCAGCGCCTCAACCTGTTGCGCGTCAATGCCGTACGCTTCCGTGCTGGTGACTGTGCATCCGTCACCAGCCAGCATGGCAAGCTCATGCATGAGCCCAGCATTGCGGGCGCCCCCTCCACACACAATAATTTCCTGGGTTCCGGCGGCGTATTGATGGATTGCCGCTATGACGCTGTGGGCTGTCAGGGACTGCAACGTTGCCTGGATATCGGCGTCATCAAGGTTTGGGATTGACTGGGGTGCATGCGCCAGTCGCTCTTCCAACCAGCTATCGTTAAACAAGTGGCGTCCGGTGGATTTTGGAGGCGGCAGCTGCAACCAGGGCTCAGAGTCCATCAAATACCGCAGCAAAGCTGGGCTGGACTGGCCGCTGGCGGCCCAATTTCCCTGATCATCGTATGCGGCGCCGGTTTGCTTGCTTACCCACGCGTCAAGCAGTACGTTGGCAGGCCCGGTATCAAAACCAGCAAGCGGCACACCGGGATGCAAAATCGTAATATTGGCCATACCGCCAAGGTTCAGAATCACGCGCGGCTGCTGATTGCTGAACAAAGCCTGGTGCACAATGGGAACAAGAGGAGCGCCTTGTCCGCCTGCGGCAATATCCCTGGACCTGAAGTCTGCAATGACTGAAATGCCTGTCAGTTCCGCCAGCCTGGCCGGTGCGTTAATTTGTATGGAATAGCCGGCGTCCGGGTCATGGCGCACGGTTTGCCCATGGGCGCCAATGGCTTTTACCTGCGCGGCATCAATATTGGCGTGAGCCAGAGCCGCCTGGGTGGCGTGTGCATATATATCTGCCAGTTGGTTGCTTGCCCGTGCAGCGCGTGCGAGTTCATCATGGCCGGGCTCGTTCAGCTTGAAAAGCGTGTCTCGCAATGGTGCCGGCAGCTCAGCAGAGTGGTGAGCAATAATTCGTGGTGATCCGTCTTCAAAACTGGCCAGTACGGCATCGACGCCGTCCATGCTCGTGCCCGACATGAGGCCGATATAAAGATCGCCCGCGATGTGTGTATCAGCGGGCGATAGGGTAGCCGGCGTGGGCTGTTGAGCCATGATCAGTTGCTGCTCAGAGACGTTCCCTCGTCCTGTAGCCGGGCAATCAGGTGGATATGATCCTGATACTGTGCCACCTGTTTCTCAAAAGTGGCTTTGTCGCCGCTTTCGAGTTTACGTGCTACCGGCAGATCGACGGAAAGTGGATCGACGGGCTGCCCTTTGACACGGAACTCGTAATGTAGGTGTGGACCGGTAGCCCAGCCTGTAGCGCCTACGTAGCCAATACGCTGACCTTGGCTGACTTTGGTGCCTTTGGTGATCCCTTTTTCAAAACGGCTTTGGTGGGCGTACAGCGTTGAGTAATTGTCGTGGTGCTTGATGATGATGACGTTGCCGTAACCACGCTGCTGACCAACGAATTCAATCGTGCCATCGGCCGTTGTGTGAATAGGTGTGCCGGAAGGTGCGGCGTAATCGACACCTTTATGGCCTGTCCATTTGCCGCGTATGGGGTGCTTGCGCATGCCAAACTTGGAACTGATGCGGGTAAATTTAAGTGCGGTCTTCAGGAAGGCGCCTTTCAGGCTGCGCCCGTCGAAGTCGTAGTAACCGCTGGGGCCATCAGTGGGCTTGAAGTAGGCAGCGCTATAGGTTTTGCTGCCGTTTTTGAATTCCAGAGCAAGAATACGGCCAGCGCTGCTATCGCGCCCATCGTGAGTATGAGTTTCGTAGATGACACGGAACTCATCGCCCTTGCGCAAATCTTTCATGAAGTCCATGCGGCTGGCCAGGATATCTGCCATTTGCATGGTGATGGCGTCGGGCACACCGGCCTTGTCAGTGGCGCCAAACAGGGAGGACTCAATCACGCCCTCGGCCGCCTGGGTGTGAACGCTGGCAACCTGGGTATGTTCCTTGGCGGAAAACCCGCCCTCCCCATCTGGGGCAACTTCAAGCCATTTGGCTGAAGGTTCACCGTCGTCGTTGCTGCTTGACGGAGAATGGTTGTACCGCAGCCAGACCAGTCCGCCGTCTGCGTCAAGCGCCGCCTGGACCGAACGGCCTGGATACAGCTTGTAGATGGAGCGAGCGCTTTCATCGTGCGTCAAAAACCCTTGCAGGCCGTCCTCGTGCACTTGCAGGCGCTGCAAGATAGCCGCCAGGGTATCGCCGCTGCGAATATGGGTTTCAGCAATGTAGGGCGTTGCCTTGCTGGATGCCTGTTGGCCCAGCGGGGCAGGGAACGGATCGGGCAGCGTCAGGGCAGTTTGTGTGGGGTAGCTGATGGGTTCTTCGGAAGGCTTGACCACGGCCAGCGCACCGGCAGTGGCAAACAGGGCCAGTGCAATCAGCACAACACCGTTACGAAGGATGGGGCGTTTTCTTTGGCGCGCCTTGAGTAGGTCGCGATAATTTTGCGGTTGGCTGGTACCGGTATTATTCATACAGTGGGGTTGCAAATGGTAAAATGGCTGACTTGCCGCTGCCGATTATTGCTGTACAGTCCGGGCTCGCGCGGCCTTCGCGTAATGCTACCGCAAAGTGTTGAATTTTTCGACCCTTTATCACTGTTTTCTGAGATTTATTTATCACTCTCATGACCACAATCGCCGATTCCCCGTATTCTTCCCGCTTGCAATCCGACCTGGACATTGTTAAGCGGGGCTGTGACGAACTGCTTGTCGAGGCCGAATTGGCCGCCAAGCTCACAGACAGCTATAAAACCGGGCGGGCGTTGCGCATCAAGCTGGGGCTTGACCCTACAGCCCCCGATATTCATCTTGGTCATACCGTTGTGCTCAACAAAATGCGGCAGCTGCAGGACATGGGCCATACGGTTATTTTTCTGATTGGCGATTTCACCGCCTTAATTGGGGACCCCAGCGGGCGCAATACGACGCGGCCACCTCTTACGCCCGAACAAATCGAGACCAACGCCCGCACCTATTACGAGCAGGCCAGCATGGTGCTCGACCCCGATAAAACCGAAATCCGCTACAACTCCACGTGGTGCGATGCGCTGGGCACACGGGGGCTTATTAGTCTGGCTTCCCGGTACACCGTGGCGCAAATTATCGAGCGTGACGACTTTACACAGCGGTTCAAAGCAGGCGTACCCATTTCCATTCACGAATTTCTGTACCCGCTATTACAGGGGTACGATTCTGTCGAACTCAAGGCCGATATCGAGCTGGGCGGGACAGATCAGAAGTTCAACCTTCTGGTTGGGCGCGAGTTGCAAAAAGAATATGGCCAGCCGGCTCAGTGTGTGTTGACCATGCCTTTGCTTGAGGGCACCGATGGTGTCGAAAAAATGAGCAAGTCCAAGGGCAACTATATTGGCATCACCGAAGACCCTGACTCCATGTTTGGCAAGCTGATGTCTATTTCGGACACGCTTATGTGGCGGTACTTCGAGCTGCTTTCGATGCGTTCGATGGCAGAAATCGAGTCATTGCGTGAACAAACCGCCAGCGGGCTGAATCCGCGTGAAGTCAAGGTGATGCTGGCCCAGGAAATGGTTACCCGGTTTCATGACAAGCAGGCCGCTACCCGGGCCCTGGACGAATTCAATGCGCGGTTCCGTGAGGGCGCCCTGCCGTCCGACATGCCAGAGGTCAATTTGGCGGGGGCTCCGATGGGGGTGCTTAAGTTGCTGCGCGAATCCGGCCTGGTGGCCTCTGGTTCCGAAGGTCAGCGCAACATCGAGCAAGGGGGCGTGCGCATTAATGGCGACCGTATAGCAGACCGGACCTTGCGTCTGGAAGCAGGCACCTATATTGTACAGGTGGGCAAACGCCGATTTGCCAGAGTCACACTAGCAGCCTGAGGGCTTTGCTAACCATTCATTAAGATGGTTGGCCGGCAATCAGCCTGCTATTACAGGAGATTGCAGCAATGAAACTTGTCAGTGATTCATTCCAGGATCAGGAGTTCATACCCGAGCGCTATGCGTTTGCTCGTATTGATCCGCAAACACATGTGGCACTTGCTGGCAACCACAATCCGCATCTGTCATGGTCCGATATTCCGGCTGGTACGCAGTCATTCGTAGTAATCGCTCACGACCCCGACGCCCCCAGCCAGCCCGATGACATCAACAAAGAAGACCGCGAGGTGCCCGATACGCTGGAGCGCGTCGATTTCTTTCATTGGGTGCTAATCAATATATCGCCCGCCATGCAGCACGTTGCTGAAGGCGCATACTCCGATAGCATCACGCCGCGAGGCAAAGGGGGTCCGTTGGCGCCCGACGACACCAGACAGGGCATTAATGACTACACCAACTGGTTTGCCGCAGATCGCGACATGAACGGGGATTATTATGGCTACGATGGGCCGTGCCCGCCCTGGAACGACTCCCTGGTACACCGGTATATTTTCACGGTGTACGCGCTTGATATTCCGGAGCTGTCGTTTGACGGGCGCTTTACCGGTGCCGATGTGCTCAAGGCCATGGAAGGGCACATTCTGGGGCATGCATCCATAACCGGCCTGTACACGCTTAACCCGCGTCTTGCGCCAGCCTGATCGTGATGTTGCAGAGCTTTGGCGAAGCTCGTTGTAACGCGTGGCAGCGCGGAGCATCCCGCCTTTTGCAGTTCGCGTTAAAATACCGGGTTTGATACTGTTTGTTTGCTTTTCCTTTCATCTTTACCTTCAGGATCCTCCATGTTTGATCGTTCCAGTACCCTGGATAAGGCCGATGCCGAAGTCTGGGCGGCTATTCAGAAAGAAGACACGCGTCAAGAACAGCATATCGAGCTGATCGCCTCCGAAAACTATGCCAGTCCAGCAGTCATGCAGGCGCAGGGTACACAGCTGACAAACAAATATGCCGAGGGCTACCCTGGCCGGCGGTATTACGGTGGCTGCGAGCACGTTGACGTGATCGAACAGCTGGCTATTGATCGGCTCAAGCAACTGTTTGGGGCCGAAGCCGCCAACGTACAGCCTAATTCTGGCTCACAGGCCAACCAGGGTGTTTACATGGCTGTACTCAAGCCTGGCGATACGGTGTTGGGCATGAATCTGGCCGAAGGTGGCCACCTGACGCACGGCTCACCCGTCAACGCGTCGGGCAAGCTGTACAACTTTGTTCCTTACGGTCTGAACGAGGACGAAGAGCTCGATTACGATCAGTTAGAGGCCCTGGTAAAACAGCATCAGCCCAAGCTGGTTGTTGGCGGGGCGTCGGCGTATTCATTGCACATTGACTTTGAACGCATGGCTCGCATCGCCCACGATAACGGCGCGTTGTTCATGGTCGATATTGCGCATTACGCGGGTCTGGTGGCTGGTGGCGCCTACCCTAACCCCGTGCCATACGCCGACTTTGTCACGTCCACTACCCACAAGTCCTTGCGCGGACCCCGGGGCGGCGTGATCATGATGAAAGCTCAGCACGAAAAAGCGATCAACTCTGCCATTTTCCCTGGTATTCAGGGTGGCCCGCTCATGCACGTTATTGCTGCCAAGGCAGTGTCGTTCAAAGAAGCGCTGGATCCCTCGTTCAAGGATTACGCTGCACAGGTCGTCAAAAATGCCGATGCGCTGGCGCGGACGCTAGTTGAGCGCGGCTTGCGCATTGTGTCGGGCCGTACTGAAAGCCACGTCATGCTGGTTGACCTGCGTGCCAAAGGCATCACCGGTAAACAGGCCGAAGCCGCTTTGGGCCACGCGCACATTACCGTCAACAAAAATGCCATTCCCAACGATCCAGAAAGTCCCTTTGTGACAAGCGGTATACGGTTGGGCAGCCCTGCCATGACGACCCGCGGGTTCCGTGAAGAAGAAGCCAAGCTTACAGGCCACCTCATTGCCGATGTGCTTGATAACCCTGAAGACCAGGCGGTGCTTGACGACGTGCGGCGCCGCGTCAACGAACTGACCGCCCGGCTTCCGGTGTACAGTGGCAGCTAACGCTTTCCATGAAATGCCCGTTTTGCCGGCATCCTGATACGCAAGTCATTGATTCGCGTATTTCTGAAGAAGGTGACACCATCCGTCGGCGTCGCCGTTGTCAGGCTTGTGATCAGCGCTTCACAACGTACGAGCGCGTCGATCTACAGATGCCGGCAGTCGTCAAACGCAATGGTACGCGTACCGAGTTTGACGTCAGCAAGCTGCGCTCCAGCATGAATCTGGCATTACGCAAGCGGCCGGTCAATACAGCAGATGTGGATGCGGCAGTTGTCCGCATCCAGGACACCCTGCTGCATAGCGGCAAGCGCGAAGTCGATTCCCTGGAGGTGGGCGAACTGGTCATGGACGAGTTGCTTCGACTGGACCAAGTTGCCTACGTACGCTTTGCCTCTGTCTATAAAAGCTTTGAAGACATTGGCGAATTCATTCATGCCATCAACGAGATGCAGTATCCTCCCAAACCATAATGCGAACTGATCCTTTGCTGGAAGCCGACCGTTACTGGATGGGTCAGGCACTGGCTATGGCGCAGACAGCGCTATACAGCACCGCCCCCAATCCCCGTGTTGGTTGTATTATTGTGCGCGATGGCCAGGTGCTGGGCTCGGGCGCCACCCAGGTTGCCGGCCACGATCATGCAGAAGTGGTTGCCCTTGAGCAAGCCGCACAACATGGACACTCCCTTGCCGATGCAACCGTCTATGTGTCGCTTGAGCCATGCAGCCATTACGGTCGAACACCGCCTTGTGTGCAGGCGCTCATCGACGCAAAACCCGGCCGGGTCGTCATTGCCATGATCGATCCCGATCCTCGTGTGGCCGGCCGAGGTGTGCAGGCCCTTAAAGAGGCCGGTATTGCCGTGACCACAGGCGTAAGTGCAGACCAGGCTTTGGCGCTTAATCCAGGTTTTGTATCGCGTATGGTGCGCAATCGGCCCTGGGTATGGCTAAAGCTGGCGGCGTCCTTGGACGGGCACATTGCCTTACCCACTGGCGAAGCCAAATGGATTACAGGGGCGGCCGCGCGAGCTGACGGCCAACACTGGCGGGCACGCAGTTGCGTGGTCCTGACCGGCTCGGGCACCGTGGCGGCAGACGACCCACTGCTGAATGTGCGCGACATTTCCACCCCACGTCAGCCTATACGCGCAATTGTGGATACCCATTTCGACACCACCGAGGATTCGCGCATTTTTGACGGCGGTCCGGTCTGGATCTTTACCTGTAAAAATGATCCTGACAAGGCTGCGCGTCTGGCTGATCGCCATGTTGAGGTGGTTGTCGTCCCTGCAGACAATGGGCGGGTCGATTTGCAGGCGGTGCTGGCCTGGATGGCCGACAAGCAGGTCAATGAAGTGCACGTAGAAGCAGGCGCCAGGCTAAGTGGCGCTTTCCTGGACGCCGACTGTGTCGATGAACTGTTGGTGTATCTGGCACCCATGATGTTGGGGCAGGGCATTCCGATGGCACACATGCCTGCCGTAGCCTCACTCGCCCAGGCCGACCGTTATACATATACGGATATAGAAAGCATTGGCGATGATTTGCGGTTGGGGCTTCGGCACGTCAGGCACTGGCAAAATCTGTGTCAGCAGCTTGATATTCCTGTCACCGCTTGAGAAAGGAACACATCGTCATGTTTACAGGTATTGTTTCGGCAGTGGGCCACATCACAGAAGTGACTGGTCAGGATGCCAACGACCCGGCAGCTGGCGTCAGGCTGAGCATTAGCGCGCCGGGTTTCCTGCGCGAGGCCACGCGCATTGGCGATTCAATCTCCATACAGGGCGCCTGCATGACTGTGACCAGCATGCCGGATAGCCAGTCCAATGGTGTGCCGGGCAACATGTTCACTGTCGATGTCTCGCGCGAGAGCCTGGACAGTACCGCCGGGCTGGACAGCAAGGGGCCTGTGAACCTTGAGCATGCC
>DAHVSI010000269.1 GCA_027324645.1 Castellaniella sp.
CTATGGCAGGCTGGCCGGTCAGGTTAGCCACAGCATTTAAATTGGGTGCATTCAAAAAATAAAAGGTATCAACCTCGTTAAGGGGGCTGGCAATTGACGACGCGCCCGGCAATATGAGGGCATCAACATCTTGTAAGGCCAGCGTCATGGCACGCTGGAGACGCAACTGGTCTTGAATGGCCTGGATATAGGTGTGTGATGAAATATGCTCACCAGCCAGTACCCGGCTACGAAACACCCGTCCATACTGATCAAAGTTTTTTCTGACATCAGCAGCAAAAATATAGGCGACTTCTGCCATCATGATCAGGGCGCCAGCTGTTTGCAGGGTGTCGAGTTCTGGTAAGTCCAGGGGGATAACATCGATGCCGTTGCGATCCAGCTGGCTCAAGACCTGGTCGTACATGTCGGCTACTTCAGGTTGCAGGTGCGCCTGTTGTAGCCAGTTGGGCTTGGGTACGCCCAATCTGGGCCGGTCCACTGTAGTCGCGGACTGTTTTTTTGGGGCGTGTGCATGTGTCTGGCCGGCCATGGCCCGGTAGATTTTTTCACAATCTGCCACGGATCGTGCAATGGGGCCAACATGGTCCATGCTGAGTGTGAGCAGGCGTACGCCGTCAAGCGGTAATGAGCCATAGGTGGGTTTTAGGCCGACCAGACCGTTATGCGTGCTGGGTGAGCGGATGGATCCGGCCGTGTCAGTGCCAACCGAGGCAAAGCACAGGTGGGCGGCGACTGTTGTGCCAGACCCGCTGGATGAGCCGCCAGGGAAATACCCTTTTTTCCAGGGGTTAAGGGCAGGTGGGGTAGGTAGGTCAAACGATGGCCCGCCAAACGCAAATTCGTGGCAGTTGGCCTTGCCCAGGCATATGGCACCAGCATCACGAAGGCGCTGGACAATGGTTGCATCGTCGCTAGCTGGTGGAAGGTGGGATTGCGAACGGGAGCTGGACGTTGTTTTCATGCCTGCAACGTCAATGGTGTCCTTGACAGAAAACGTCACGCCAAATAAGGGCGGTAACGAATCTGGTCGTTGTTTCAGCACATTATCTTGTTGCCGTGCGGTGCTTAATGCAGTAGCCACGTCCCATTCGTTATAAGCCGAAAGGTGGGTCTGAAGCGTTGTGATCTGGTCAAGTTGGGCCTGAACCAGATCTGTCACGCTATGGGTTCCTGCCAGCAGACAATGCTGCATGGTTTGAATGTCAGCATGAGTCATGAGGCGGCTTTTTTGGTGGCGTGTGTTTGTATGGGTCCAAATAGCACATGGCGTTGTTTGGCAACAAGGTTGTCAATAATCTGTACCCCACGCTGGAACTCTTGTTGTGCCGCTTCATCGACGCCCGCCGGCAGGCGCCGTGTGCTGCTCGGCTTCGTGTCGTTACAGTCAGGCATGTTGCCCCTCCACAGGCGTATTGTGATGAAAATGGCTTAAAAATGCTTGGGTAGCCGGATTTTTGGGCTGATCAATGAGTTGCTTGGCTGGCCCTTCTTCGGCGACCACGCCGTCTTTCATGAAAACGACCCGGTCGGCCATTTCCCGGGCAAAATTGATTTCATGTGTGACCACCAGCATGGTCATGCCATCACGGGCCAGGCCTTGCATGACGGCTAATACTTCGCCCACAAGTTCCGGATCCAGGGCGGAGGTTGCCTCGTCAAACAACATGACACTTGGCTTCATGGCCAACGCCCTGGCAATTGCAACACGTTGCTTTTCGCCCCCTGACAGCCGACTGGGATAGCTGTTGGTTTTGTGTGCCAGCCCCACACGTTCCAGCAAGGCAAGCGCGTCTGCCTTGGCCTGTTTGGAGGACTGCTTAAGAACAGTCGTGGGCCCTTCCATGACGTTTTGCAGTGCATTCATGTGGGGAAACAGGTTGAAGTGCTGAAACACCATACCGGTGGATGTGCGGAAACGGGCTTGTTCAGCATCGCTGGGTGTGGCGCGTTTTTTGTCAAACGAAAATGAGGTGTCGCCTACGCGAACCTGCCCACCGTCGGGCTGAACCAGCAGATTTAGACATCGCAAGAGTGTGGATTTGCCTGAGCCTGATGGCCCAATCAGGGCAAGTACTTCGCCGGTGGCAACGTCCAGGGAGATATCCCGGAGTACGACGGTGCCGTCATACTGCTTGCGTAGGTTGCGGACTTGAATCATGAAAACTCCATCAGTCACTGACAGCAAGGCGATCTTCGATGCGCTGCACTAAAAGGGTTGCCGGGAACAGTATGACAAAATACGATAGCGCGACGACGGTGTAGACCTCGAGTGGCCGGTAGGTTTCATGGGCAATTAGCTGGCCTTGGTACACCAGATCGGGCACGGTAAGCACCGATATTAACGACGTGTTTTTTAGCTGCAGCATGGACTGATTCATCAGCGGTGGAATCATTCTTTTAAATGCCTGCGGCAGCACCACGCGGCGCATGGCTTGCCACTTGCGCATGCCCAGCGCTCTGGCGGCGTCTAGCTGGCCGCCTTCTATCGAAACAATCCCTGCCCGGATAATCTCAGAGTAAAAGGCTGCACCATAAAATGACAGTGCCAGGAAAGCTGCCATGGGGGCAGACAGGTTGATGTCCAGTAAAACAGGCAGGGCGTAGTAAAACCAGATCAGAATCACCAGGATAGGGGTGCAGCGAAATAGCTCGACCAAGCCGCGCAAGGGGATGGCGATCCATTTAGGTACAGTTAGCCGACACAACGCAATCAATAACCCCAGGGCCAAGCCACAGACGATACTGATGACGGTAAACACCAGCGTGTACTGCAAACCGACAAGTAATACTTCTTTGTAACGCCAGATTTGCGTGAAGTCCCACTGATACATAACCAACTCCGTGCTTTTTAGCCCAACTGCAGGCCGCCATCAACCGCCAATTTTTGCCCGGTAATATACCGCGCATCGGGACCCAGCAAAAAACGTACAGCACCAGCCACGTCAGCCGGCAGGCCAAAGCGGCCCAGCGGTGGTTTGGCCAGTTGGTCTTGCCAGTTGGAAGCGGGGTAGCGACTGGGATCTTTAAGTGTGTAGCCGGGCACGACGCAGTTGACGGTAATGTTTGAGGCAGAAAACTCTGCTGCCAGGCTCATGGCCAGGGATTCTGCTGCTGCCTTTGCTGCGGCTGTAATGGGGTACAGTTCGCCAGGCGTATAGCGGTGTGCCACAAAGGAACTGGTCAGCACGACACTGGCTGCGGCAGACTCCGCCAGATGGGGGCGTGCAGCCTGAGCCAGTTCCAGGAAGGCAGCTGCCATGGATTGCACCGAGGCCATTAGCTCAGCCGGTGTTGCATCAGTCAGCGGTTTTTTGCTTGCATGGCCAGCATTGCTGACAAGCTGATCAAGGCGGCCAAAATGCTTGACGCACTGATCAACGATGGTAGCGCCGGCGCCGGGATTGGCAAGGTCAGCGTGGCATGTTTGGGTGGAGGCGCCTAACGCGCGTGCTTCAGCCGCCACCTGCTCAAGCGCATCCTTGCTTGTAGAATCTGCGCCGCGTCCGTGTAGCAGCAATGATACGTTGTTGCCCGCCAATGCCCGCGCAACGGCCGCGCCAATGCCTGATGTTGCGCCAGTAATAAGAACCACCCTGTCCTGCGACATAATGTCCCTCCTGTGAAAGATGCGCACCAGATAAAGGGCTTATCACGCACGCATTGTGGAAAAGCCTTATTTTATTGATGAAACGACGGGATGACGGTCAATTTTTTTCGCCAGAATAATAGACGTGCGCGTATGGTTGACCCCATCCAGCAAGCCAATGTTATCGAGCAGTTGATCAAGTTGATGCGCTGTTGGGACACACAGGATTGCCAGGTAATCGTACTCTCCGCTCACGGACCATAGTGTATGGACTTCGGGCATCAGCTGCAGTGCACGAAAAACACGTGCTCCGGATTTAGGCTGTAAAGAAATACCGACCGATGCGTACAAGTATTCATTACTGACATCGTGGCCCAGAACAACGGAGTAGCCGGCAATAACGCCTGAGTTTTCCAGTTTTTCCAGTCTGGCAAGCACGGTGGTGCGGGCTACCTCAAGATGGCGGGCAAGCTGCGATACGGATTCCCTGGCGTTTAACTGGAGCAGCGCAAGCAGTTTCCTATCCAAATCGTCCAATGTTGCATGCTTAAATGTTTGATTGATCATACAAAATGACTCGTGGATAAGCCAAAATAATGTCTATGTCAGCCACAATACCACAATCTTTGTCTTTAGGCTGTTAGCTTTTTTCCCTACACTGAACGACATTGATTTAGGTATTAAAAGGGAGACGCTATCATGAAGATCGCTTTGCTGGGGGCAGGACGTATTGGCCAAACAATTGCACAGTGGTTACACCAGTCTGGCTCGTATGATGTAACCGTGGCCGACCACGATCCTGCTGCATTACTGCGGATGGAGGAAAACGGTTTTGCCGTGCAGCGCCTTTCAGTGGACGATAGCAATGCCCTCCAGCGTTTGGCAGCTCAGCAAGACGCCATTATCAATGCTTTGCCGTTTTCAGTCGCTGTACAGGTGGCGCAAGCCTGTGCAGCTGTTGGTACGCACTATTTTGATCTGACAGAGGATGTAGCGGCCACGCAGCAAATTGAACAACTGGCTGCTACGACTCAAGCCACAGCCTTCATGCCGCAATGTGGTTTGGCACCCGGATTTGTGGGCGTTGCGGCGCATAGTATTGCCAGGCAGTTTGATCATGTAGACCAGATAAAAATGCGGGTGGGGGCGTTGCCACGATATCCAAATAACCACCTGAAATACAACATTACCTGGAGCCCGGACGGTCTGGTCAATGAGTATTGTCAGCCCTGCCAGGCAATTCGCAACGGTACTTTGCAAACCGTGCAGCCCTTACAGGACCTTGAGCAACTGACCATTAATGGCACGGCTTTCGAGGCCTTCAATACGTCCGGTGGGTTGGGCACCCTGTGCGAGGTATTAAAGGGCAAAGTGACTAATCTCGACTATAAATCCATCCGCTATCCGGGCCATGCTCAATACATGCGGTTTCTTCTTGACGATCTGCAATTCAGGGATCGGCAGCAAGCATTAATTCAGTTGCTACAAGATACGATACCGGCGGCTAGGCAGGACATTGTGATTGTGTTTATTGCAGTCAGTGGCTGGATACAAGGTCGCTACGAGCAAGATGTATTTACACGCACCATCATGGGTCGTCAGACAGGCGAATATGCGGGTCGTGCCATTCAGATCGCAACAGCAGCAGGCGTGTGCACTGTGGTGGATTTGTTTCGGGAACGCAAGTTGCCCTCGGAAGGGTTTATTGGACAGGATGCGGTTAGCCTGGACGATTTTTTACTGAACAAGTTCAGTCAGGCTTATCGTGCGTCATAACTGCTGGTGGCTGCTGGTCAGCATTTAACGCTGAAACCGGGACGGCCTAAATGCTTCCAGGGATAAGGGCGGCGTTCGGCCCGC
>DAHVSI010000270.1 GCA_027324645.1 Castellaniella sp.
CCCCCAGAAATGACGAGAACATGGCACTGAACAGTGCGGGCCCCGCCCTGCCCTGCCGGGCCATGGGATTGCCATCCAAGCATACGACCGCATGGGAGGGCGTGCCCGGCAAATTCAGCAGAACCGAGGTAATGGCGCCACCATAGCTGGTGCCGTAATACAGCCCAGCCAGCATCATGAGAGCGCCCTCGGGCTCGAGCCCATAGGTGATGGGCAGCAGCATGGAAATGGCGGCCAGCGCTCCAATGCCAGGCAGTACCCCAATCAGGTTGCCGATAAAGACACCAAAAAAGGAGTACATGACGTTGGTGAACGTCAGTGCCGTACCAAACCCCAGCAGGATATTGTCAAGGAAATCCATGCGTCAGCCCCACGCAAACAAGGGAAATTGCATGCGCAGGCCAATATGAAAGATCAGCACAGCCAGCAGAGTGATACCCGCGCCCAGCAGCATGGCAGCCCGAAGACTATTCTGCCGGTCCCCCAGGGCCGAAACCGTGACAATGGCAAACGTGGCAGGCACCAGGCCGCCATATTGCCCCAGGCCAATGAACAGCAATAGCCCGGCAATCACACATGCCCACGGGCGCAATGACCAAGAACGGTCTTGCGGCTGGCTGTCGGTAGAGCCGGGCTCAAATGAGGGCGTGGCCAGTATGAATGCACTGACCAGGATAAGCAGTGCACCAAGCAGCACCGGATAATAGCCAGGCCCCATACGCGCCAGGGTGCCCATGCGATACTGCAGGCCACCCACCAGCGCACCAATGCCAATCAGCATCATCAGGCCGCCTGATAGCAATTCTTTTTTATTGAACTTCAAGACACGCTACTCCATAGCCTGACCGGTTACCGTTTAACCCTGTTCATACCTCGGCCACAGCCGCTGGTACGGCAGCATGCCCACGCTTGTGCGCCGACGCCCGCCAGTGACCTAGCAAGCGGTCGTGGGCCTCAGGACTAATCGTCTTGCCTTCCAGAAAGTCGTCAATATCGTGGTAGCTGACCCCAAAGGCCTCTTCATCCGGGCGCATTGGGGCAAGTGATTCCAGATCAGCCGTGGGCACCTTGTCAGAGAGCGTATCGGGCGCACCCAAATGCTGGGCCAGAGCACGAACACGCCGTTTATTCAGCCCATGCAGCGGCATGACGTCGGCCGCCGTGTCACCAAACTTGGTCGAAAAGCCGGTGAGCATTTCGGCCGCATGGTCGGTACCAACGACCAGCCCCGACTGTGCGCCCGCTACGGCATACAGCGCGACCATACGCTCACGCGCTTTGATATTGCCCAGGATGAAATCCTGGTGCGTCGCGTCCTTAAACGTCAGACCTTGTTTCACGAGCCCGGCCATAAGGGCATCAGCCGCTGACTGGATATCAACAGTCAGGACCTCGTCAGGCTGTATCACGTCAAGACAAGCCAGCGCATCATCCTCGTCAGGCTGAATACCATACGGCAGCCGTAACGCCGTTACGTGGGCTTCGTACCCCTGTTTGCGCAAGCCTCTGACTGCCCCGCGCGCCAGCTGCCCGGCCACCAGCGAATCCACACCGCCGCTGACCCCCACGACAAACGTGCGCAAGCCTGCCCGCTGCAGATACTGGGCCAGGAATGCCGTGCGATGGTCAGCTTCTGCCTGGACGTCAAAACCGGCTGTCACGCCCAGCTGCCTGATAATATCTTGCTGCTGGGCCGTGATGGTGCTGTCACCGTCAGAAGTCATCCAGTACGGCTCCTGTACTGGCGGTTGATGCATTAAAGGCAAACTTGGCCTGCACACCACGCATATAACGCGGCTTGGGTTCTTGCCATTCCGCCCGGCGGGCAGCCAGTTCCTCATCCCCAACATGGACTTTCAGTACCAGCTGGCGGGCATCGATCGTGATGGTGTCGTCCTCTTGCACCAGCGCAATGTTGCCACCCACAGCGGCCTCGGGCGCCACATGACCAACAACCATACCCCAGGTTCCACCAGAAAAACGACCGTCGGTAATCAGCCCGACCGAATCGCCCAGGCCCGCCCCGATCAGCGCACCCGTAGGCGCCAGCATCTCGGGCATGCCCGGCCCGCCCTTGGGCCCCAGATAGCGCAATACCATGACATCGCCGGCCTTGATTTTGCCGTCCAGAATGGCCTTGAGCGCGGATTGCTCGTCATCGAATACCCGTGCCGGCCCGGTAATGGCCGGATTTTTCAGGCCGGTGATTTTGGCCACGGCACCTTCGGGCGACAGATTGCCCTTGAGAATGGCCAGATGCCCTTCTTTATAGAGCGCCTGGTCAAGCGGCATGATGATGTCCTGATCAGCGGGTGGCTGGCTAGGCACGTCGGCCAGCACCTGCTCAATGGTTTCACCTGTAATGGTCAGGCAATCGCCATGCAGTAGGCCGGCATCCAGCAGCAACTTCATGACCTGCGGAATACCGCCTGCCCGGTGTAAGTCTACCGCCAGGTAATCGCCGCTAGGCTTGAGGTTGCAGATAACAGGCACACGTTTGCGAACCCGCTCAAAATCGTCAATAGTCCAGTCGACCCCAGCCGCGTGCGCGATAGCCAGCATGTGCAGCACGGCGTTGGTTGAACCGCCCGTGGCCATAATCACGGCAACAGCGTTTTCAATAGCGCGACGCGTGACAATATCGCGGGGCTTGATGTCTTGCTCGATGGCTTTGAGCAACACGCGGGCTGATTCAGCCGCCGATTGGGTTTTTTCATCGTGTTCGTTGGCCATCGTGGAGGAATACGGCAAGCTCAGGCCCATGGCCTCGAAGGCCGAGCTCATGGTGTTGGCGGTGTACATTCCGCCGCACGAGCCACAGCCGGGAATGGCGTGTGTTTCGATTTCGTGCAGATCTTCTTGCGACAGGCGCCCGGCCGCATGCTCGCCCACGGCTTCGAACACACTGACAATATTAAGGTCCTGGTCTTTATAGCAACCGGGCAAAATGGTGCCGCCATAGACGTAGATGGAGGGGACGTTGGCACGTAGCATGCCCATCATGCCGCCGGGCATATTTTTATCACAGCCGCCAATAACCAGCACGCCGTCCATCCACTGACCCTGCACGCAGGTTTCGACGCAGTCTGAAATGACCTCGCGCGAGACCAGTGAGTACTTCATGCCCTCGGTACCCATAGCCATGCCGTCAGAAATGGTGGGGGTGCCGAATACCTGCGCATTGCCGCCCGAAGTGTTGAGCGCGTCAATCGCGGCATCGGCAAGCTTTTGCAGGCCGGCGTTACACGGCGTGATGGTGCTGTAGCCGTTGGCGACGCCAACCATCGGGTTATTAAAGTCTTTCTCTTTGTATCCCATCCCGTAATACATGGACCGGTTGGGTGCGCGCTCGGGCCCTTGGGTGATGTTGGCGGAGCGCAAACGTTTGGACGTTGTCATGGAAATCCTTTTCATAAAAGGCCAAATGGGCCCGTGCTTGTCAGATACACGGGCCCATTTTAACGGAACTTCGCAACGTGGCAGACGATGCTGCCTGTCAATGTATGGCTATTACACCATGCTCTTGCCCTCGCTGCGTGCGCGCTTGATGTCGCGTATGAGCGAGACGACAAGCAGCGCCAGAATACCGGTGGAAATCACCGGCCAGATCAGAATGTACAAGGTCAGTAGCAATTTCATTTTAAAACTCCTGTAGCAATGCCGCTCAAGCGTTAGCCGGCTGCAAACCCTTGCCGGATGGCTGGCTGCCACGCATGGCAGCTTCCTCGTCATGGAACGACGTCACGCGGCTGGCCAGTACATCAAAGTCAAAGCGCTCCTGATTGCGCAGGCTCATCAGCACACACACGACGGCACTGACACCATAGGCTGTCAATGAGGCCAGCAAGACCGTGTAATCCCGCAAGGCACCAATGGCATACGGTGCCATGACAAGCATGGTCAGCACGGCCATGAAGATGGCAACCCGGCGATTGAAAAAGCCAAACGACATAAGCCCGATCACGACGCCGGCACCCACCACGGCGGCCAGCTCAAAGAACACGCCAATCAGGCCGGTCAGTTCAACCATTTCAAAACGGGCGACGGAAAACAGCAGCACCGCCACAATGACGGATGTGGTAAACGCCCGGTTGGTTACGCGATCCCAGTAAAAGCTTGAGATGACGGGAAACACAATAGCTCCCCACAACGCACCCACAAACACCAGCATCACCAAAATGTCCAGCTTCAGGCTGGCAAAGATCACGCCGATCATGGTGGCAACCACCATGGTCATGCGGCCCCACCACAGCATGCGGCGTGGGTCCGGACGACCCTTAGCAATGTTGCGCCCATAGATGTCTGTCATCATGATGGCCGAAAGTGCCGACAAGTCAGAGTCTGCGGTGGACGACAACGAGCCGATAACAAGAATGAAGAACAAGGCAACCCCTGCTGCCGGCAAGTAGGTTGAGGCCATCTGCGGAATGATGTTGTTCATGTCGCCATCAGCGGGCACCAAACCTGTGAACAACGCCAGCAGCCCCAGCATCCCCAGGCCGATCACCACGGCGCCATAGCCAATGGTGGCTGTCAGAAATGTAGGCTTGATCAAATCTTCCCGCACGGCAAACAGGCGCTGCGCAATGGTCTGGTTACCAATGGCGTAGGCAAGTACCGCAATAAAATACGGTGCACCCTGCTCCAGAATTGCCGTGGTCGAAAAGAAGTTGGCCTGCTGGGCATCTAACCGCCACATGTTTTCCATGAGCATGTCGGTGCCACCGGCATTAATGAAAATGATGGGAATAATGATGACCGCAGCACCAATCATGGCGATCAGCTGCGCAGAATCCGTGAGCACGGACGCACGGAAGCCCGACCAAAGCGTATACGCCAGCACGCCTGCCCCCGCGATCAGAACCCCTTGAATGAAACTTAACGGGCTTAAAACGGCAACCAGGGCGCCTGCGGCCGTAAAGTTCACCATAAGACTGATGCAGCTGCCGACAAGATTGGATACAGCCATGATCAGCTGACTGGAGCTGCCATGGCGCGCCTTGATGACCTCGGCAAGGGTGTGCGCTTCGGGCGCCAGTTTACGAAAGCGTCTCCCGAAGGGGTAGATGAACAGAATCATCAACGCCCCCCAAAGCCCATAGTGAATGGGCCCGGACAACCCATAGCGGTAGCCCGAGGTGGCACTTGCGTAAAAAGACGCAGCCCAAATCCAGGTTGCGATCATGCTGGCTGCCGACAGGCCGAAACCAACAGCACTGTTGGAGACCATGTAGCCGTCCACGTTTTCGTTCTTGCGGCCAATAGCCAGCGTCATCAGAAAAGTCAGACCGTAGAACCCGAATAACAGCAACAGGGTTGTCCCTGTCGATAACTGATAAAACACTCCTTCGTCCATGTTTAAGCTTTCCTTTATTGTGTTGCTGCGTGTCATTGACTGACAGATTGGTCAGCACCGTGCCACAACCGAAAGGTACGACCGCCCCCTTTGTGCTCCCACGAATGACGTGTGGCACCCCAGGCAATACCTGTGTGAGGTCAGTTAAATGGTGACGCTGGGCCGGGCCGCTTGTGGCAGCCGGATTGGCGGTGCAACAGCCAAACACAGCGCTTGCTACACGCAACTGGCAAAGTGCTGATTGGCTGCGACACAGATGCTGACGCACCTGTTGTGCTGTCACAACAGGACGGAGTGCATTGTAATGAAACGATTTCGATAAGTCTAATTTCAACCGAAACGATTTAAACAGAAACGGCCTAAACCAGGGAAACTTACGCGGCAGTGCCAAGCGGGCTGCTGTGTCCAGACACAAAAAAGGCGCGGATCAACCGCGCCTTTTTTGTGTCTGTTGGTGCTATGCCTGGCACGGCACCGATAAACAGGACTAGCGTTTTCTGAGGTGGCTAAGCTTGCGTGCCGCTGCCGCTTGTGCAGCAAGCATTTCCAGCTCGGCCTCGACCACGGCGATATCGTCCTTGGACGTTGCCTGTTTCAAAGCCTCTTCAGCCTTTTGTCGCGCTTCAAGCGCCCTGGCCTCGTCCAGGTCTTCAGCACGGATGGCCGTATCGGACAGGACTGTGACCTGGTCGGGCTGGACTTCAAGAATACCGCCAGCCACAAAAATATTGGACTCGGTCCCATCCGGGCCCACTATCTTGACCGTACCAGGACGAATGCGCGAGATCAGGGGGGTGTGCCCGGGCAAAATACCCAGTTCCCCCACCTCGCCGGGAAGCGCCACGAATGTCGCCTCACCGGTAAACAGGGAGTCTTCGGCACTGACCACATCCACTTGCAAGCTGCTCATGACTGTCCTTTAGAGATTTTTGGCTTTCTCGAACGCCTCGTCGATGGAGCCAACCATGTAAAACGCCTGCTCTGGCAACTCGTCACACTCGCCTTCGACGATCATGCGGAAACCGCGCAGCGTTTCGGCCAAGGGCACGAACTTTCCGGGAGAGCCCGTAAAGACTTCGGCCACGTGGAACGGCTGCGACAGGAAACGCTGGATCTTGCGGGCACGTGCAACGGCCTGCTTATCTTCGGGCGAGAGTTCGTCCATACCCAGAATGGCGATAATATCGCGCAGTTCCTCGTAGCGCTGCAGCGTTTGCTGTACTCCACGGGCCACCTGGTAGTGTTCTTCACCCACAATTTGTGGATCAAGCTGGCGACTGGTGGAGTCGAGCGGGTCAACAGCCGGGTAAATACCCAGAGCAGCAATGTCACGCGAGAGCACCACGGTCGAATCCAAGTGCTGAAAAGTGGTGGCAGGCGACGGGTCAGTCAGGTCATCAGCAGGGACGTAAACGGCCTGAATAGACGTAATGGACCCTGTGTTGGTTGACGTAATCCGCTCTTGCAGCTGACCCATTTCTTCGGCCAGCGTAGGCTGATAACCCACCGCTGACGGCATACGACCCAGCAGTGCCGAGACTTCGGTCCCCGCCAGCGTATAGCGGTAGATGTTATCGACGAAGAACAGAATGTCGCGGCCTTCGTCACGGAATTTTTCGGCCATGGTCAGACCCGACAGGGCGACACGCAGACGGTTGCCGGGAGGCTCGTTCATTTGACCAAACACCATGGATACTTTGGACTCTTCCAGGTTATCCATCTGGATCACGCCAGCCTCGGCCATTTCGTGGTAGAAGTCGTTCCCTTCCCGAGTACGCTCTCCCACGCCAGCAAAGACGGACAACCCGCTATGCTGCTTGGCAATGTTGTTGATGAGCTCGAGCATGTTGACGGTTTTACCTACACCGGCACCACCGAACAGACCGACTTTACCGCCCTTGGCAAATGGGCAAACCAGGTCAATCACCTTGATGCCCGTCTCGAGCAGTTCAACTGACGGCGACAACTCGTCAAACAGGGGCGGCTTCTGGTGAATGGCACGCACTTCATCGGTTTCGATGGGACCGCGCTCATCAATGGGGCGGCCCAGCACGTCCATAATCCGGCCAAGCGTGCCCGTACCGACGGGTACGGAAATGGGGGCGTCACTGTTACGAACAGCCATGCCACGACGCAGACCGTCGCTGGATCCCATGGCAATTGTGCGGACAATGCCGTCGCCTAATTGTTGCTGTACCTCGAATGTCAGCCCAGATTCGGCGAATTCTGAGGAATCGTCGTCAAGCATCAGGGCATCATAAATATTGGGTATGGTGTCGCGGGGAAACTGAATATCCACCACGGCGCCGATGCACTGAACGATGGTACCGTTGCTCATGTTTAGTCCTTGATAAAGATCTTTGACGGGATGCCAGGGTGCCTGAAGTCAGACCGCGGCAGCGCCCCCCACGATTTCTGAAATCTCCTTGGTGATCGCAGCCTGACGCGTCTTGTTATAGACAAGCTGCAGCTCGTCAATCACCTTTTCAGCATTATCCGAAGCAGCCTTCATGGCGACCATGCGCGCAGACTGTTCGGACGCCATATTTTCGGCCACCGCCTGATAGACCAAGCCCTCGAGGTAGCGCATCAGGAGATCGTCGATCACGCTTTGCGCATCGGGCTCGTACAGGTAGTCCCACCCGTATGAGGACGAGATGCTCTCCTGTTGAGCGGCGCTGACGGTATCGCCGGTCTGCCATGGATCCTGCAACCCGGAGGGCAGCGGCAGCAGCCGGACGAACGTGGACTCCTGGGTCATGGTATTGACGAACCGGCTGGTTGCCAGGTAGACGGCATCAATTTTGCCATCGACAAAATCATCAACCTGGGCCTTGATCGCACCAATAAGCCGGTCCAGCTCGGGCTGATCGCCCAGCTGGGTTTCTTGCGACACAACATTGGTGCCGATACGCGTTAGCGTGCCTAGACCTTTATTTCCCAGCGCCGTAGCTTGCACGGTGATGTTCTGATCATTGAATTCCTTGATCCGCTGCACCACCAGACGCATGATGTTGGTGTTAAGGCCGCCACACAAGCCCTTGTCAGTCGTGACCACGATCACGCCCACCCCTTTTACCGATTCACGCTCTTCCATATAGGGGTGCGTGTAATCAGGGTGGGCCTGCATGAGGTGGGCGGCAATTTCGCGCACCTTGGTGGCGTAGGGCCTGCCCGCCCGCATGCGATCCTGCGCCTTGCGCATTTTTGATGCCGCCACCATTTCCATGGCTTTGGTGATCTCGCGCGTGTTCTGCACACTGCGGATCTTGGTCCTGATTTCCTTGATTCCAGCCATAGCTTATTCCTGTTCACTCCCGGTCGGGATTACCAGGCTCCGTGCTGCTTGAATTCCTCGACAGCGGCCTTGAGCGTTTCCTTGTCTTCGTCAGACAACTTCTTGGTGTCCTGGATGCGGTCAATCAGCTCGGCCTGCTTGCTCTTGAGGTGATCTTTAAGCGCCTTTTCGAATGGCAGCACCTGGCTGACCTCGATATCGTCCAGGTAGCCTTCGTTGACGGCGAACAACGCCACGGCCTGCTCCCATACGGGCAGCGGCTGGTACTGAGGCTGCTTGAGCAGCTCAACCACACGCTCACCACGCTCAAGCTGGCGACGGGTCGCTTCGTCAAGGTCGGAGGCAAACTGCGCAAAGGCAGCCAGCTCACGATACTGTGCCAAGTCGGTACGAATACCACCGGACAGGCTTTTGATGACCTTGGTTTGCGCCGAGCCCCCAACACGGGAAACTGAAATACCCGCGTTAATGGCTGGTCGGACCCCTGCGTTAAACAGGTCGGTCTCCAGGAAGATCTGGCCGTCGGTAATGGAAATGACGTTCGTGGGCACGAAAGCCGAGACGTCACCCGCCTGCGTTTCGATGATGGGCAGCGCGGTAAGCGAACCAGTCTGGCCCTTGACCTTGCCGTCAGTGAGCTTTTCGACGTAGTCCGCGTTAACACGTGCGGCGCGCTCCAACAGACGTGAGTGCAGGTAGAAAACGTCACCGGGGTAGGCTTCACGGCCGGGTGGGCGGCGCAGCAGCAGGGATACCTGACGATAGGCCCATGCCTGCTTGGTCAGGTCGTCGTAAATAATGAGGGCATCTTCACCACGGTCGCGGAAGTATTCGCCCATGGTGCAGCCGGAATAGGCTGACAGATACTGCATGGCGGCTGATTCGGATGCCGGTGCTGCCACCACAACGGTGTACTCAAGCGCACCGTGCTCTTCGAGCTTGCGCACGACGTTGGCGATGGTGGACGCCTTTTGCCCGATGGCAACGTAAATACATTTTACGTTTTCATTTTTCTGGGCAATGATGGTGTCCACCGCAACGGCTGTTTTACCTGTTTGGCGGTCGCCAATAATCAGTTCGCGCTGGCCCCGGCCAATTGGCACCATTGAGTCAATGGCCTTGGTACCGGTTTGCAGTGGCTGGGAAACAGATTCCCGCGCAATCACGCCCGGTGCCACTTTTTCAATGACGTCGGTTTCTTGGGTATTGATGGGGCCCTTGCCATCCATGGGCACACCCAACGCATCAACGACGCGGCCACACAATTCGGGGCCGACCGGAACTTCAAGAATGCGCCCGGTGGTTTTGACCGAATCGCCTTCGGACACGCCCGTGTAGTCACCCAGAATAACGGCACCAACGGAATCACGCTCAAGGTTAAGCGCAAGGCCGAAGACATTATTGGGGAACTCGAGCATTTCGCCCTGCATCACGTCGGACAAACCGTGAATGCGGGTAATCCCGTCGGTCACGGATACCACCGTGCCCTGGGTACGCACGTCAGTCGACGTGCCCAGGCCTTCGATTCGGCTCTTGAGCAGTTCGCTGATCTCTGACGGATTA
>DAHVSI010000253.1 GCA_027324645.1 Castellaniella sp.
GCGTCGCAACTGGATGACTGGCGTGCCGAAACACTTAGTGCCCTGATCAAGACACTACTGAAAGAACAGGGCGCCAAAATGCCTCACCTGGCCATCCCCTTGCGGGTGGCAGTAACCGGCCAGCACCAGACCCCATCAGTAGATGCGGTACTGGCGATTATTGGCAAGGAAACCGTGCTGGAGCGGGTGCGAGCGGTGTTGTAAGACTGGCGGAATGTGGGCGGTTATGCCGCCCCTTCCGGTTTTTTCTGCGCAATAACTTGCACCACACTGGCCAGCCCGGTATGGCCGGTGCCCTCAACCACGTCACGCTCAATTTGGTGAATTAACTGGATATCCAGATCGGCAAAGTCCTGCTGCAAATCAGCCGGATCCAGCAGCATGTCAAGATAAGGCGGGCCGCCAGTGCCATAATTCTGTTCCAGCTGTGCCTTGCTGTAGCCTTCCAACAGCAAGATACCACCGGGCTTAAGCGCTTGCACAACCAACCCATGCAGTCGCCTGCGGTCGGGGCTGGGCAGGTGGGCAAAAATTGACACGACCGCCCCAAAGGCTTCAGCAGGCGGTGTATACGTGGTCAGGTCCACAATTTGCGTTTCAATGGACACGCCCTGTTCTTTTGCCAGCTTTTGGGCTTTTTCCAGGCCCACGCTAGAGCCATCCACGCCCAGCACATCCAGCCCCAGCGAGGCCAGATACACTCCATTGCGCCCTTCCCCTTCAGCCAGGCTAAGCACTGGCCCCGTCAACTTGCCGGCGTGTTCTGCAAGAAACGTATTGGGCTGCGTACCGTAGAAGTAGTCGTCCCTGGCGTAGCGTTTGTTCCACATGGCCTGCCTCCGTTGTTCAATACAACTATGGTACCTTGCAACCATGCAGGTCAATAGGAGCGGTACCGGTGTCTTCTAAAGAATGGAAAGCCTACTTGGATCTGGGGTTTTCAAGTTATCAGAACAAATCCACCGTTTTAAGCTACCGCAATCACAAGGGGCCTGTGTTAGTGCAACGCCCCTTATATCCAGAAGGCCGCCACATTTGTCATGTTGCCATGCTGCACCCGCCAGGCGGCATTGCAGGCGGTGACAGCATCCGCATTACCGTGAAGGTTGAACCCGGCGCGCACGCCACATTAACCACGCCCGGCGCTACGCGCTGGTACAAGGCCAATGGCCAGGCTTCGGCACAACGGTCGCGCCTGGATGTGGCTGCCGGCAGCAAGCTGGACTGGCTGCCCATGGAAAATATTTTCTTTGACGAAACAGACGCATTCTCTGAGACCGATGTGCGCCTGGAGTCGGGCGCCTGTGCAATCGGGTGGGACGTGGCCCAGCTTGGCCGCGTTAATCAGGACGGCAACTGGCGCAGTGGCACGGCGCAAATCCGGACAAAAATTACCGTTGACGACCGCCTGTTCTGGATAGAGCAGGGAAAAATTGATGCGAAGTCCAACAAACGTAACAACGTTGCCGGCTGGGCAGGCTACCCGGTCACAGCCACGCTGTGGTGCTTTGGCCCTACCCTGCCTGACTCCGAAACTGAAGCACTAACCGCCGCCATGCCCTGGAATGACCACATGCGCGCAGCGCTGGCCGTCTTGCCTTATCAAGATAGCCAGTCACTATACGTTGTAAAAGGCCTGGCCGTTCATCTTGAAGACCTCATGGGCATTTTGGTTGAAGCATGGTACTTTTTACGTGAACGTGTCTTGGGCACACCCGGTACTGAGCTCAGGCTATGGAGAACCTGAAATAGGGGTACTGCATTATGGAACTGACACCTCGCGAGCGTGACAAGCTTTTGATTTTTACAGCAGCCCTGGTGGCTGAACGTCGGAAGGCGCGCGGCCTGAAACTGAATTATCCCGAGGCTGTTGCCTACATCACTGCAGAATTAATGGAAGGCGCCCGTGAGGGCAAGACCGTCGCCGAGCTCATGAGCTCCGGCAATCAAATTCTGGGCCGCGACGACGTAATGGAAGGCGTGCCGGAAATGATTCCTGATATCCAGATCGAAGCCACGTTTCCTGATGGCACAAAACTTGTTACGGTGCACAACCCCATTCCCTGACATACTTAATTAAGCAATTCCACCATCCGGCTTTTTGTTTTCAGCAGTGAAGGAGCAATCTATGCGTGACGCCATGATGAACAGAAAAGTGATTGTGGGTGGGGGCGCCTTGCTGGCTTTAATGGCCGCCAATGTATGGGCACACCCCGGCCATATCGGGCACGAGCACGAGACCATGTTCATGTCCGGGATTCAGCATCCTTTAACCGGGCTGGACCACTTGCTGGCCATGCTGGCAGTGGGTTTGTGGAGCGCGCTTACGCATCAAACCATGCGCCAGGCCATTCTGACACCGGTGGTGTTCTTGGTGTTGCTGTTTATTGGTGCCATGGCCGGGATTGCCGGGGCACAGCTACCCGCCGTTGAGCCCATGATTATGGCCTCGCTGCTGGTGCTGGGGCTGCTTATTGCCAGTAGTACAACCGTGCGTGATGGCGTGGGGTTTGCCATTGTGGGTCTGTTTGCAGCCTTTCATGGCCTGGCACACGGGACCGAACTGCCGGCAAGCGAAGGGGCCATGCAATTTGTTGCGGGCTTCATGCTAAGTACGCTGGGGCTGCACATGACCGGGCTGCTGGTGGGCTTTCAGCTTAAACAGTACAGCACCTGGATATCGCGGGCGATTGGCGCATGCATTGCCGCCTATGGCGTGCTGCTGTTTACAGGAGTCTAAATAGCACCACTGCATTCAATTCCGATTCTGCCACCAGGAGAACGCAATGATTCCAGGCGAAATACTGGCCGCGCCAGGGCACCTAGAGTTCAATGCCGACCTGCCGGTCAAGCGTATCGAAGTCATTAACGATGGGGACAGGCCCGTACAGGTTGGCTCGCATTACCACTTTGCCGAGGTCAACAATGCCCTGCAGTTTGATCGCGAGGCAGCAATGGGCTACCGCCTGAATGTGCTTGCCGGTAA
>DAHVSI010000022.1 GCA_027324645.1 Castellaniella sp.
CGTTTTCAGGAAGGCCGCAGCTAAGCGGCTGACATGACATGCAGGACTGGCTGACTCGTTACTCGACAGACAGTCCCGGATCGCAGCAACTGCGCAATGCTCTTGCGCAGGCGCTTGACCAGGCAAATGTGTCGTTGTCGCGCTTGGCCGTGGCAGTCAGTGGCGGGCCTGACTCGGCCGTTCTGGCTATAGAATTAGCCATCTTGGCCAGGCAGACAGATCACATTGGGCTGCACACCGGGCCACATATTTTTCATGTGCACCATGGCTTGCAAGCCACGGCCGACCACTGGTGCCAACATGTACACGACCTGGCAGGGCGGCTGCAGCTGGCTTGTCACAGCATGCATGTTCAGGTTCAGCATACGGGCGGCACAGGCGTAGAAGCTGCCGCTCGCCAAGCGCGCTACCAGGCTTACCAGCAGCTAGCATCGCAGTGTGGCGTGAGCCACATCATGCTGGGGCATCATCAGGACGACCAGGCAGAGACCGTGCTTTTGCGGCTGCTGCGTGGGTCCGGGCCGACGGGGCTGGCCGCCATGTCGTCGGCATCCGAGCGGGACGGCCTGTGCTATGTGCGGCCCTGGCTGCATATCGCGCGTGAAACAATCTGGACACAGGCCCAGAACTTTTTAATGGCTAGCGGCTGGGACACGGTCTACGACCCTACAAACCATGATGATAGCTATACTCGCAGTGCCCTGCGCGAGCGGCTGACGCCGGGGCTAAATGCGCGATGGCCTGGCTGGCAAAGACAGCTGGCGCGGCACGCGCAACTCGCCTCCCAGACGGCACAAATCCTTGATGAAGTGGCCCAGACCGATCTGGCGGCGCTGGATCCATCCGGGGACGAAGCAAGCATCGGACTCAAGCTCTGGCGCACATTGTCTCCCGCCCGTCAGGCGCATGTATTGCGGTACTGGCTGGCCCGAAACGGACTCAGGGCGCCTACCCAGGCCAAGCTAGACGACATCATGCGTCAACTACGCACGCTGCACGCTTTGGGCCATGATCGGCACATGCGTGTACGCCACGATGGGGCCTGGGTATGCTGTCATCGGGGCAGGGTATGGGTCGAGCGGCCTGACCAGCCTGCACAAACACGTTAAAATGGTTCGTTTTTCGTCATCTCAGAGTCAACCATGTCCCTGATTGTTCAGAAGTACGGCGGCACCTCAATGGGGTCGGTCGATCGCATCAAAAATGTTGCCCGCCGTGTCGCCAAGTGGCACGCCGCTGGGCATCAGGTGATTGTCGTGCCTTCTGCCATGTCAGGTGAAACCAACCGGTTGCTTACGCTGGCTAACGACATCACCTCCGATCCCGATCCGCGCGAGCAAGATATGCTGGCGGCAACGGGCGAGCAGGCCAGCAGTGCCTTGCTAGCCATGGCCTTGATTGCCGAAGGCGTTCCAGCCCGAAGCTTTACCGGCTGGCAAGTGCCTGTCCGCACAGATTCCTCTTACACCAAGGCCCGTATTGCCGAAATCGATGGCGATAGCATACGTGCCGAACTGGATGCCGGACGCGTTGTTGTCGTCACGGGTTACCAGGGCATTGACGAGCACGGCTACATCACCACACTGGGGCGTGGTGGTTCCGACACGTCTGCAGTGGCTATGGCCGCAGCGCTTGGTGCCGACGAATGCCTTATCTTTACCGATGTGGACGGTGTTTACACCACCGACCCGCGCGTCGTGCCCCAAGCCCGCAGAATGCGCGTCACCTCATTCGAGGAAATGCTGGAGCTGGCGTCACTGGGATCCAAGATCCTGCAGATCCGCGCTGTAGAGTTTGCCGGCAAATTTCGTGTGCCCTTGCGCGTCCTGTCCTCGCTGACAGACCCGCTAATTCCTATTGAAGAAGAAACCGAATCTGGCACATTAATCACTTTCGAGGAAGATTCACAAATGGAAGCCGCAGTCGTTTCAGGCATTGCGTTCAGCCGTGATGAAACCAAATTCAGTCTGTTGGGTGTGCCCGATACACCCGGCGTAGCCTACTCCATCCTGGGGCCGGTTGCTGCTGCCAATATCGATGTCGACATGATTTTGCAAAACCAGTCGGTTGATGGCACCACCGACTTTTCCTTCACGGTATTGCACGACGACTACGAGCGCACGCACGAAATCCTGAAAACTCAGGTCGGTCCCGCTGTTGGCGCAAAGCAAGTCATTGCCGACTCCAAGGTCTGCAAAGTGTCTATTGTGGGCATTGGCATGCGCAGCCATGTTGGCGTTGCCAGCCTCATGTTCCGCACCCTGGCCAAAGAAGGCATCAACATCCAGATGATCAGCACCAGTGAAATCAAGACATCGGTAGTGATCGAAGACAAATACATGGAGCTAGCCGTCCGTGCCCTGCACAAAGCATTCGAGCTGGACCAGGATAAATACATACCCGACGACGCCTAAAAACTGTTTTAGGGTGTGCTAGAATATCGCCTTTGTCGGAGATGTGGCCGAGTGGTTGAAGGTACTCCCCTGCTAAGGGAGCATGCGGCTTATACCCGCATCGAGGGTT
>DAHVSI010000028.1 GCA_027324645.1 Castellaniella sp.
GCCATGTCGTCGATCAGGTCAGTGTGCGGTTTTATGCGCCCGATACGCAGGAGGCGGGCTTGCTGGCTCGTGAAAGCGAAATCCAGGATCTGCAGCGTCAATGCAAGGCCCAGGAACTGATTGCGGGACAGGCGCAGGAAGCCGAACAACAGGCTGAAGCGGCCGTACGCGACGGGGCCCAAAAGCTGGCGGCGGCGCGCGACCGGGTAGCTGAATTGACTGGCCATGTACACAGTCTTGAAATGCAGGTATCGCAGCTGGTGCAGCGTAACGAGCAGGCAGCGCACAACCGGACCCGTCTACAGCAAGATTTGGACGAACTGGTGGCCGAGCGTGAAATGCTGCAGGCAACGATCGAAGACAAAAACAGTGAGTGTGACGAACTTGAAATAAAGTGTGACGAAGTGCAGCAGCAGGCGGAACAAGCCAACCGCAGTGGGGAGGTGTTGGCCGGCCAGGCACAGCAGCGGCGTGATGCCCTGCGAGACCTTGAGCGTCAGCAGCAGCAGACTGAATACGAACAGCGTACCTTGCGTACACGCCGGGACGAGCTACAGCGCACGATGGAGTTGGCACGCACCCAGGCGCGCCAAGCCGAAGCGGAATTGGGCAGCCTGCAGGGCGAACTGGCAGAGATGGATGAAGCGGCTTTGCGTGACAGCTTGCAGCAGGCGGTGCAGGAGCATGCTGCCTGTGAGCAGGTACTGGCCGAGGCCCGCATTGACCATGACAACCTGTCTGCGTCACTGCGCGAAGCTGACGAACAGCGGCTTCGGGAAGAGCAATCCCTTGAACCCTTGCGCAGCCGTATCACTGATCTGCAACTCAAGGAACAGGCCGCCCGGCTGGCGGTGGAGCAGTTCACCAACAGTCTGGAAGAAGCCGGGGTGGACCGGCATGCCTTGCAGCAGCAGCTTGATCAGGCCCCGGAGGATTGGCAGCGGCCGGCCTGGCTGCAGGCCGAAGTGCAGCGGATTGATCGCCGGATCAAGGCCTTGGGCGCAGTCAACCTGGCCGCGCTGGAAGAGCTGGACACGGCGCATGAACGCAAGACGTTTCTGGATGCCCAGTATGACGACCTGATGGCTGCGATTGAGACGCTTGAAGACGCGATTTTGCGTATTGACCGGGAAACACGCGAACTGTTGCAACACACCTTCGATGAGGTGAACCGGCATTTTGGAGCGTTGTTTCCGCAGCTGTTTGGTGGCGGCCAGGCGGCGCTGACCATGACGGGCGAAGAAATTCTGGACACAGGGGTCCAGGTGATGGCGCAACCCCCTGGCAAACGCAACAGCACCATTCAGTTATTGTCCGGCGGCGAGAAGGCGCTCACAGCCATTGCACTGGTGTTTGCGCTGTTCCGTCTTAACCCGGCGCCGTTTTGTTTGCTTGACGAGGTGGACGCACCGCTGGATGATGCCAATACTGAGCGCTATGCCAAGTTGGTCAGCACCATGAGCGAACAGACACAGTTTGTTTTTATTTCTCATAATAAAATAACCATGCAGATGGCGACGCAACTGATAGGCGTTACCATGCAGGAGCAGGGAGTATCCCGCGTTGTGGCGGTTGACATGGAATCGGCACTCAGGATGGCCGGCTGAATGCAGCCACTTTTTTTTGGGCTTTGACAGGACCGTTTATGAGCGATTTGCAAATCGGCTTGATCCTTCTGGGCTTGGTGCTCATTGTCGGTGTGCTGCTGTTTAACTGGTGGCAAGACCGGCGTATCCGTCGACAGATGCAACAGCATTTTCCCGAGCGCGAGCACGATCCGCTTATGGGGGCTTCCGATGGCACCAGCAGCCATGGCCAGCGGGTCGAACCCGGCTTTGCCTTTGCTTCTGACGGGGCGCAGGACGCGCCCGGCGATCAGGGTGATGCAGACGATGATACGGACGACACTGAAAGTGTTGATCCTGCAACAGAAGTGGTCATAGACGTCACGTTTGCCGAACCGGTGGAAAGCGTTCAGCTGTATCAGGCCGTGCAGTCCCTGCCGTCAACGGGTACCAAGCCGGTCCGCATCTTTGCCGCCCGGCACGGTGGCGGGCACCGGGCCCGGTTGCGTCCCGGCGAAAGCTACGATTCGGTCCAGCTGGCCGTGCTTTTGGCCAACCGCTCCGGCCCACTGACTGATATTGAATGGTCTACGCTATGGACGTTTGCGCAAGGGGTGGCTGAACGCCTGGATGGCTCCGTCGAAGGCCCCGAATTGCAAACCGTATTGGCACGTGCGCAGGAAATTGACCAAGTATGTGCCGGGCTGGATGCGCAGGTCGGCCTGGTGCTGGACTTGGCCAAGGCCTGGGCGCCGGGGCAGCTGCGGGGCGTGCTTGAACAGGCCGGTTTTGTGGCTGCACATAACAGCCTGGCATGGGTGGCCGATAATGGCCTGCCGCGGTTCACGGTGCTGTTTCAGGGGCAGCCGGCGTTTGATGTCCAGGACCAGCAAGTGTCGCGTTTGGATTTTGTGCTGGATTTACCCAATAGCCCTGCCGACGAGCAAGCCTTCAGCCGTATGGCCGGTGTTGGCCGGGACCTGGCAAGGCGCCTGGACGCCCGTTTGCTGGACGACCAGGGGCAGCCCTTGCCTGACCACGCCGACAGCGCCATTGACGAGCAGTTGCTGCAGTTGTACCAAGCGCTTGAGCAGGCCGGTTACCCGGCGGGGCAGGCCCGCACAACACGCATTTTTTCCTGAGTCGGCGGCATGACGCAGTCAGATAGCGTAGTCCGCCGTATCCATGTTTTACGCGACGAGCTCAACGAGCACAATTATCGCTATTATGTGCTGGACGCCCCCATCGTGGCAGACGCCCAGTACGACTTGCTCATGCGCGAGCTCGAAGAGCTCGAATCCAGCCATCCCGATCTGGTTACCGCCGATTCGCCCACACAGCGGGTGGGCGCCACGCCCCAGGACTCATTTAACACCGTCCGTCATGCTGTGCCCATGCTGTCTCTGGGCAATGCGTTTGACGAAGACGAGGTCATCGCGTTTGACCGGCGGGTACATACCGCCCTGGCGGCCGCCGGACTGGTCAAGCATGATGCGGAC
>DAHVSI010000029.1 GCA_027324645.1 Castellaniella sp.
GGCGTAAACGCGCTGGCTGTGCGGCCTGCCATGAGGATTGCCGTCAACAGCACGGCAAATTCACGTAGAAACGAAAACCCCACAAGATTCACGGTGTAGGAGGTGGCGCCAAAATCCGCAAGAATGGTTGCACCCAGAAACGCCACAACTGCGCCCACCAGAAAGGTGAGCAATGCAATAATAGGAACGGCGTTGAAGCCTGTTTCGTGCACCTGCGCCACAATCGCCGTGACGCGCCAGGTCTTGGGCCGAAATACGTTAAACACCAGCGCCTGGAGTGTCATGCCCGAAAAACCCAGCAACGCCAAGGCCTGATGCCAGAAATTCACCAGGCCGGCACCAATATCTGCCAGGAACAGCGTCAGCCCCGAAGGAGGCTCCTCGGGGTCCGCATCGGGCATGTTTGCCATGGCACGGCCAACCGTCTCGAGTAACGCCTGGCGTTCGGACCCAAGATGCTCCGTCTGTTCGATCAGCAAAGTCAGACCTTCTGATCCCAGGAGCTCGACAAGGCACTGTGCCCCGGCGGTATCGAGTCCATCAAGTCCGGCGGCATCGACCCGCACAAGCGCTGACTGGGTGGATACTGCACGCCTGTATGCCTGTATTTGCGCCCGCAGATCGACATAGCGAGCAAGCACCCAGCGGCCACCAATGGAGATGGATACACCATCATCCGTCGTGCTCCAACTAAGCAGGTCGGCATTTGTTGAGGTCATATTGTTATTGAACCAGCGCCCACACCAAGCTCCATACCATGCATGATGCCACTTTATAGGACAATGTTCCCTATTGTAATGATTTGCATATCAAACTGTTGGCAAATTGGGCCATGGCCGTGCATTGACCAGCCCTGGCACGCTGACTAACATCACGATCTTTCAGGGAGGACATACTGATGACACCACAGTCACGCGACATGATCGCTCGTCTGGTTGGCTACGATACCGTATCGCGCCACTCCAATCTTGAGCTCATCCACTACGTACGCGACTATCTTGCCGGCCACGGCATTACCAGCCAACTGATTCATAACGACGATGGTACCAAGGCCAATCTTCTGGCCACAGTCGGGCCCCAGGTTGAAGGCGGTGTGGTCTTGTCTGGACATACCGACGTCGTCCCGGTCGACGGCCAGCCATGGTCTACCGACCCCTTTCAGCTGACCGAGAAAGACGGCCGGCTGTATGGGCGTGGCACCTGCGACATGAAAGCATTTTCCGCCGTCGGGCTGGCCATGGTTCCCACCCTGCTTGAAAAGGGGCTCAAACGGCCTGTTCACTTTGCACTAAGCTACGACGAAGAAATTGGATGCCTGGGCGCACCTTCTCTTATTGAACAGCTTATAAGCACTGTGGCCCGGCCAGAGGCCGTGATTGTGGGTGAGCCCACCAGCATGCAACCCGTAGTCGCTCATAAGGGCATAGCCGTACTGCGCACTACCGTCAGGGGCCACGAGGCGCATTCAAGCCAGATGCATCGCGGTGTCAGCGCCGTCATGGTTGCCAGCCGTCTGGTGACTTTTATAAACGACATGATGGACGAGAACCTGCGCGGTGCCGAACCTGGCAATCCATTCGAACCGCCCTGCACAACCTTGCATGTGGGCACGATCAAAGGTGGCACGGCCGTCAACATCATTTCGCGAGACTGTGAATTTATCTGGGATATCCGCTGCTTGCCCGGCGATAACTGGCAACAGTATGCCGATCGCCTGCAGGCCTTTGCCGACAGTCTGCTCCCCGAGATGCAAGCCATTGCGCCCGAAGCCGGCATCCATACCGAACTTATTGCCAGCGCACCGCCCCTGCATGATCTGGGCGGCCCGGCCCAATCCCTTGTATACGATCTGCTGGACCATCGTTCCGCCAGTGTGGTGCCTTATGTGGCGGAAGCGGGCCAGTTTCAGGAACAAGGCCTGTCTGTGGTGCTATGTGGCCCCGGCTCCATTGATCAGGCTCACCAGCCTGATGAATACATCGATATTGACCAGGTCACTGCCTGCGAGGCGTTTATTGACCGCCTGGTGACCGGCTGGCCCAATGAGTGCAGCGCGTACGCCGGCGGACTGGCCTCGTCTTCACCAGTTCTGGGCAGCCGAGGCCGTTCGGCTGGATGAATCTGGATCTGGTCCGCTACGGGACGACCTGGAGACTGCGCAGGCCATCCGGACACAGCCTGATTTTGCGGCACGGCTTTTATACCGTGCTGGTCTTCTGGCCCAGCGTGAAGGGCTGAGCCATGGCATCAGTCAATGGACTACGCTGGCCCGGCTGTCACTGGGCCTGCTCATCGTACTTGCCGTCATTGGCGGCATCATCGCTGCAGTAGGCGTGTTCAGCAGTGCCAACCGGCAAATCAATGTTCTGATCGCGCTGGTCACCCTGCTTGGGCTGCCCACCCTTACCCTGCTTCTGTGGCTGGCCAGCCTTGTCCTGCCATCCGGTCAGCGTCACAGTGGCTTTGGCGAGCTGTGGCTGTGGATCAGCCGGCGCCTGGCACGTTCAGGACAAACCAGCACCCTGACCCGAGCGTTGGCAAGCACGCTTTCCCGCGCTCGCGCCCTACAACCCCTGCTAGCCACCGTAAGCCACACCATATGGCTGTTTGCCCTGCTTGCCACGACACTGACCGTCGCCGGCCTGCTGTCGGCACGCCGCTACACATTCAACTGGGAAACCACCCTACTGTCATCCGACACTTTTGTGACCCTGACCACCTGGATCGGATGGCCTCCCAGCCTGCTGGGTTTCAACACCCCTTCAGCCAGCGTGATCCGCCTTAGCGATGGCATGCACACCTTGCCCCCCGATGCGCACGTGCAATGGTCGGGCTGGCTGATCGGATGCCTGGTCTGTTACGGCGTAGTGCCACGAGCCCTTGCCCTGGCTGCCAGCTGGTGGACGACACGCAAGCGGCTAGCCCGCATCAGACTGGACACCTCTTTGCCTGGTTATGCGGAGCTGCGCAACCGCCTGGACCCGGCCAGTCTGCCGGGCGCCATTGACGCACCCGCCCCTGCAGCCTTGCATGCCAACCCGTTACCCGGGCCCATCCATACCGCCCATACCAACGCACGCTGTATCATTGGAATAGAACTGCCAGACGAATACCCGTGGCCGCCAGAACCTGTCCCTCGGCACATTCATGATCTTGGCGTACTGGACACCTGGCCTCAGCGCAAACAGGCGTTGGTCGAACTTGAACGTATTGCACCGCACAAATTGCTTGTTGTGTGCGATGGGCGTCAAACGCCGGATCGGGGTACCATCATGCTGATCCAGCAGCTGTTTGGCTTGGCACAATACACGCATGTTTTGCTGGCCACACCTGCTACGCAGCAGCCTGCCGCGCCCGACCGCAACGAGGTCTGGCGCAGCACCCTGACTGACGCCGG
Source organism: Castellaniella sp. (assembly GCA_027324645.1). Taxonomy (GTDB): domain Bacteria; phylum Pseudomonadota; class Gammaproteobacteria; order Burkholderiales; family Burkholderiaceae_B; genus JAJYRX01. Next base: position 3,398 of record DAHVSI010000029.1, read on the forward strand.
GATAAACGACGTCCACATCCACGATACCAGCGGTACAGGGCTTGCCTGGCTACACAGCAATACTGAGCCGCAGACACCATCATGAACGCCACTTCGCACCAAACACCGTTGCGCCTTGCCGTCGTTGGTCATACCAACACCGGCAAAACGTCCTTGCTGCGCACGTTGACCCGTAACCCGCACTTTGGTGAGATCAGCAACCGGCCCGGCACGACCCGGCATGTTGAAGGCGCACGGCTGCTGATTGACGACCACACGGCCATTGAGCTGTACGATACGCCCGGCATGGAAGACAGCATGGCGCTGCTTGAATTCATTGACACCGAGGTGCTGGCCGAAGACAGGCGCCTGGACGGGCCGGACCAGATCGTGCGCTTTCTGGACAGCCCCCTGAGCCACGAACAATTTGAACAAGAAGCCCGCGTACTGCGCGCCCTGCTCGAATGCCATGCAGCGCTGTATGTGGTCGATACACGCGACCCGGTACTGGCCAAGCACAAGGATGAACTCAGCCTCCTGGCGCGCTGCGGGCATCCCATCATGCCAGTGCTCAATTTCACTGACACGCCCCATCAGCGCCTGGCAGAATGGCGACAGGCCATGGCCCGGCTTGGACTGCACGTCACAGTCGAATTTGACACGGTGGCCCCGGCGCTGGATGGCGAGACCCAGCTCTACGACAAGCTGGCGTTGCTGACAGACAGCCATGCGGCGCTGCTGCACAAGCTTAAACACAATGTCACCGCACAGCGCCGGCAGCGCTATCAGGATGCCTGCGCCCTGATCGCCGAAATGGTGATCGACATTGCTGCGTGGCGCAGCACCTCACCCGCACACGATGACGCCATGGCAACGGCCACCCGATACCTGCGCAGCACTGTCAGACAGCGTGAACAGTTGTGCGTGCAGGCACTGCTCAGGCGGTATAACTTTGATAGCGACACATTTCCTGCCCATACTCTGCCTTTGCAGGGAGAACGCTGGGAAATGGACCTGTTCCACCCGGAAGCCCTGCGTGACATGGGTATACACGTCACCAAAGGCATGGCCGCCGGTGCTGTTGCCGGCGCCACCATTGATGCCATCGCTGCAGGCGCCACACTGGGCACCGGCACGCTGCTTGGCGCGGCGGCGGGCGGCATCTGGCAAGGCGCTGACAAGTGGGGGAAACGGCTGGTCGGCCGGCTCAAGGGCTTCCAAGAGCTCAGCGTTGATGAAACCGTGATCCGTCTGCTCATTGTTCGCCAACTGGCGCTGCTGGACGCCCTGGACCGACGGGGTCATGCTGCCCAAGAACCCATCAGCCTAAGTACAGACGAACACACCCCGTCCTCTGAACAAGAAACGGAAAACCGGCCCACCGATTTTCGGCAAGCCCCTCTGCCCGATATAATTACGTCCGCACGAGTCCACCCGCAGTGGTCTGCGCTGGCGGATCAATATGCACCGGGCAAGGGACGCGATCAGGCTATCCACACCCTGGCAGCAGACCTTGCCTCCGCCATGGCCGACGGTGCACATCGCTCCACCACTTTGCACGACTCAGGCAGCCAACCCTCTACCAGCCAACCAACCGCATCCAATCACTCTGTATGAACATCAGCCAGGAAGTTCGCCGCCGGCGTACATTCGCTATCATTTCTCACCCTGATGCCGGCAAAACCACCCTGACGGAAAAACTCCTGCTCTTTGCAGGCGCCATTCAGATTGCCGGCAGCGTCAAAGCGCGCAAAGCTAATCGCCATGCCTCATCCGACTGGATGGAAATCGAAAAGCAGCGTGGCATTTCGGTAGCCTCGTCCGTGATGCAAATGGAATACCGTGACTGCGTGATCAATTTGCTTGACACGCCCGGTCACCAGGACTTTTCTGAAGACACCTACCGAGTCCTGACGGCGGTTGACGCCGCCCTGATGGTCATTGACGCGGCCAACGGTATCGAACCACAGACCGAACGGCTCCTGCAGGTGTGCCGGGCACGCAATACACCCATCATCACATTCATCAACAAGCTCGACCGGGAAGTGCGTGAGCCCCTTGATTTGTTATCCGAGCTTGAATCGCACCTGAACATGGACGTCATCCCGTTTTCGTGGCCGGTGGGCATGGGGCGCCAGTTCAAGGGTGTGTTCGATATCCATCACGATCGTATGCGCCTGTTCCGCCCTGGCGACCAGCGCCGTCACGACGAGGAAGCGCACATCGAAGGGCTGGACAATCCCGAGATCACGCAACAGCTGGGCGACGTATTTGAAGGCGCACGCGAAGAAATCGAGCTGATTCGTGATGCAACGCCGGATTTTGATCAAACGAGCTTTCTGTCTGCCAAACAAACACCGGTGTTTTTTGGTTCTGCCATCAACAATTTTGGTGTGCGCGAAGTGCTGGATACGCTAGTGGACCATGCGCCTGCCCCTGGTCCACGACCCGCGCTTGAACGTACCGTGGAACCGGATGAAAAGAAGTTTACCGGCGTGGTATTCAAAATCCAGGCCAACATGGACCCGGCCCATCGTGACCGTGTGGCATTTGTACGTGTGAGCTCGGGACGCTTTGAACGGGGTATGCGTGCCCGGGTATCTCGTACGGGTAAAGACATCCGGCTCAATAACGTCGTTTCTTTTCTATCGCAAAGACGTGATTTGCTTGAAGATGCCTGGGCGGGGGACATCATTGGCATACCCAACCATGGTGTGCTGCAACTCGGCGATGTGCTGACTGAAGGCGAAACCTTGCACTTTACGGGCCTGCCCTTCTTTGCCCCTGAACTGTTCCGGGCGGTCGAAGTTGCCGACCCATTACGCAGCAAGCAGCTACGTACCGGCCTGACACAACTGGGCGAAGAGGGCGCGATCCAGGTGTTTCGTCCGCAAGAAGCAGGTGGGGCGTTGCTGCTGGGCGCTGTGGGTCAGCTGCAATTTGATGTGGTGGCACAGCGGCTCGAAACCGAATATGGGGTCGAGGCCCGCATGACCACATCCAGGTTTCAGCTGGCACGCTGGGTAACAGCCGACAACCCCGCCGACCTTAAAAAGTTCACGACCGCCAATGCTGCCTACATTGCGCTGGACGTCGTGGATGCAACCGCCTTTCTGGCTACCTCGCAGGCACACCTGCGGGTAACCCAAGACTTATACCCCAACATCCGCTTTCATACCATGCGCGAACATGGCGGCCATGTGTTTGACGAATCATGAAACCCGCATACAGGCACGATATACTACGCTTGCTATGACAGATAAAAGGCAACTATGTCCTGGCGCATTCTGATCGCTATCCTGCTTGCAGCGGCAGGCGTGTCGGCGTGGGCTGGCATCAGCCTGGGCCACTGGCTGGTTTCACACGCACCCGCAGCACCCCCCATTCCAGAGATCATCGGCGATACCGATGCCGAGATCCTGGATGCTGACGGTCGTCCTTATGTTTCCCAGCCCCCGCAGCCATTGGTCAATGGCCGTCAGGGCGTGCCCGATCCCAAACTTGATGTCGCATGGGAGCTGCCCAAAAAATCTCTGGCTGAAGACAGCGAACAACCTCCCATCGCCATTGCCACCACCACCATTACCATGGACGAAGCACGCGATATCGCGGCGGGCGAACGCGGGTTCAAAGGTCTGGCCGATGTGGGTGACCTGTTCGGATCCGATGACGATCATGATGACCAGCCCATCCAGCCGGTCGAAGTGCCGCCAACGCCAGACGCCCCGGATACCACAGAACCCGAAACGTCTA
>DAHVSI010000042.1 GCA_027324645.1 Castellaniella sp.
GTTGCTGATATCGTCAAGCATCGCGGTGCTGCCACACACCATGGCGCGGTCTGTGGCCGGATCCAGTTCCGGCAGGCCTGTATCGCGAAAGAGCTGACCCGTTTCAACAACATGAGTGATGCGTCCCTGGTTGCGGAACGGCTCGCGCGTCACGGTTGGGTAATAAATAAGCTTGTCACGGACTTCATCACCAAAGTATTCGTTGCCCGGCAATTCCTGGTCGATATAGCTTGAATACGCCAGATCGCTGACGTAACGCACCCCATGCACAAGAATGACCTTTTCGAAACGCTCGTAGATTTCGGGGTCTTTGATGATGCTCATGAATGGTGCCAGTCCGGTGCCTGTGGCAAACAAATACAGGTGCTTGCCCGGATTGAGGTCATCCGTAACCAGCGTGCCCACCGGTTTTTTACTGATCAGCACCGAATCGCCCTCTTGCAGATGCTGCAGCCTGGAGGTGAGCGGGCCATCTGGTACCTTAATGCTTAAAAATTCAAGGGTTTCTTCGTAATTGGCACTGACAATACTGTAGGCGCGCATGAGCGGCTTGCCCTCGATCTCAAGGCCGAGCATCACAAAATGCCCGTTTTTGAAACGCAATGCGCTATCACGAGTCGTTCTGAAGGAAAACAGGGAATCGTTCCAGTGTTTGACACTAAGTACCTGTTCGGAATTGAAAGCAGCCATGAATCGTAAAAACCAGACAGACAAAGCCCGGACATAAGCAACTGATAAATAATCAGGCCGCACCGGGCAGATTGGGTGGATGGACGACTTGCGCCCCAGACATCATTGTACGAATAACGCACGAGTTGGGCATCAATGCCCTGGCTATTACTTTGGGATTATTGAAGATAAATCAAGTCCCGACCAACTTTAGCCTTTTATAAGCTGTAGTACATATCGAATTCAATGGGATGGGTCGTGACTCTAAGCCTGTCGCATTCAGCCCGTTTAAGTTCGATGTAAGCGTCCAGCATGTCGTCATTGAACACGCCTCCGCGTGTCAGGAACTCGCGGTCCTCATCCAGTGCGTCGATGGCCTCATCAAGTGTTGCACAGACAGTGGGTATAAGCGCGTCTTCTTCGGCCGGTAAGTCGTAAAGATTTTTATTGGCCGGGTCGCCGGGATGAATTTTGTTCTGTATGCCATCAATGCCCGCCATGAGCAAGGCAGGAAAGCACAGGTACGGATTGGCCATGGGATCAGGAAACCGTGCCTCGATACGGCGTGCAGATGGATTGCTGACGTAAGGAACCCGTATGGATGCCGAGCGGTTGCGCGCCGAGTAAGCCAGTTTGACGGGTGCTTCAAAGTACGGAACCAAGCGTTTATAGGAGTTTGTTGTGGGGTTTGTCAGGGCATTTAGGGCCCGCGCATGCTTCATGATGCCGCCAATGTAGAACAAAGCGGTTTCAGAAAGACCCGCATAGCCGTCCCCGGCAAACTGATTTTGGCCATCCTTCCAGATGGATTGGTGCACATGCATGCCCGAGCCGGACTCCTGAACCACCGGTTTGGGCATGAACGTTGCCGTTTTGCCGTACACATGAGCAACGTTATGCACGGTGTACTTCAGAATCTGGTTCCAATCGGCGCGCTGGACCAGGGTGCTGAACCGAGTCCCGATTTCCAGTTGCCCAGAGCCGCCAACTTCGTGATGGTGGATTTCTACCGGCACGCCCTGCTGCTCCAGAAGCAAACACATTTCAGAGCGCATATCATGGAATGTATCAATGGGAGGAACCGGTACGTAACCGCCCTGCTTACCGGGCCGATGTCCCTGGTTACGACCATCAAGGGCCAAGCCACGCGCCCAGGGGGCATGATCAGCTGTAATCTGGACAAAACATCCGTCCAGGCGATCATCCCATGTCACCGAATCAAAAACATAAAATTCGGGTTCTGGCCCAAAATACGCAGTGTCGCCCAGGCCGGTAGCGCGCAAATACGCTTCGGCACGCAACGCCAGCGACCTGGGGTCGCGCGAGTAATCCTTCAGGTCGGAAGGATCGGCAATGTTGCAGGTAATGATAAGTGTGGGCTCTTCGCGAAATGGGTCTGGCCGCATTGTTGCGGCGTCAGGCATCAGAACCATGTCGGACGCTTCGATGCTGGTCCACCCCGGCAGTGATGAGCCATCAAAGGCCAAGCCTGACTCAAAGGTTTCTTCATCGACAGTCTGTGCAGGTACAGTCAGATGATGCTCGCGGCCCAGTGTATCGGTAAAGCGAAAGTCAACAAAAGCAACATCCCTTTCGGTTATATGTTGCACAACACTGTCAGGCGTAGTCATCAGGCGCTCCTGCGGCAATGGAATAGATAAGTGCAGCGACAAGGCTGAATTGTAGTGTATGTAAAGGCCGTGGCTGTGTCCGTTTCAGGGCAAAAACTCGGCTTGCAGGTCATTCAGAAAACGCCAGCCCAGATCGGTTGCCTTGAAACGTGTGGCATCATTGACCATGAGGCCCTTTTCCCGGCAGCGCTGCAGCGTCTTGGCAATGGAAGAAAACGGTTGGCCGGTACGCTCAAAATAGAAGCTGGCGGGTACGCCATCACGAAGACGCAAGGCGTTCAGCATGAATTCAAAGGGAAAGTCATTGGCGTCGATACGATGCTCGTTGGCAATATGCGTGCCATCGAGTTTCCGGCAGGCAGCCATCCATGAATCAGGACCCCGCAGGCGGGCTTGGCGAATCACCTTGTCAGGAAACGACAGCTTGCCATGTGCGCCCGGGCCAATGCCCAGGTAATCACCAAATTCCCAGTAATTAACGTTATGAATGGCACGGTTGTTCCCGCGCGCGAATGCCGAGACTTCGTACTGATCAAACCCGGCCCGCTGTGCTGTGCTGGCGACAAGCTCGTGCATGGCTGCGGCCGACTCGTCGGTGGGCAATGCAGGCGGGTATTTGGCAAATACGGTATTGGGCTCCAGCGTTAAATGGTAGAGCGACAAATGATCCGTACCGTAGGACGTGGCCTCGGTGATGTCAGCACGGCACTGCTCTATGGTTTGCCGCGGCAAGGCATACATGATGTCAAGGTTCACGTGCGGAAATGCCTGCATGCCGGCCTCGATAGCCGTACGCGCCTGCTGGGCATCATGAATCCTGCCCAGCGCCTTCAGGGCCTGATCATTAAAACTTTGAATACCAAGCGATAACCGGGTCACGCCGCTTGCTGCATAACCCATAAACCGGCTTTTTTCAGCGGTGCCCGGATTGGCTTCAAGCGTAATCTCTGTCTCTGGCCATATATTCAGATATGCCCTGAACATGCCCAGCATGGCATCTACCGTTTTTTCCGACAACAGGCTGGGCGTTCCTCCACCAATGAATATCGAGACTATTTGTCTTCCCCAGACAAGCGGCAGCGCCTGTTCAAGGTCGGCCTGCAGCGCTTCCAGATAAGCTTGTTCAGGTATGTCACCCGATAATTGATGCGAATTAAAATCACAGTAAGGGCATTTGCGAACACACCAGGGAACATGTACATACAGGGACAGGGGCGGCAAACTGAACAGGCGGGTTGTTACCGATGTGCCAGATGTATTCACGGTTTCGTGGCGAGGCCGGACGGTTGGCCGACTGGATACGGGCTGTGCATTGTCCTTGGTCATGGCTGGACACGCTGCGTGGTTAGCAAGCGTTGCAGCAAGGCCCGCAACGCCTGACCACGATGGCTATGCTGATTTTTGACTTCAGGCTCAAGCTCGGCGGCTGTACGCTGCAAGTCGGGCAGCCAAAAGCATGGGTCGTACCCAAAGCCATGCTCTCCACGGGGTTCACGCAAAATTTCGCCCTGCCAGGTGCCCTCTACAATTAGGGGTCTCGGGTCGTTGGGAAAGCGCACAAAAACAAGCACGGCAACATAACTGGCACGCCGGTCGGTACAGTCTTTGAGTTGCTCAAGCAAATACGCATTATTGGCCTGATCCGATTGCCCACGCCCGGCCCGCGCTGCGTAGCGCGCCGAATAGACGCCCGGCGCATCGGATAGCGCAGCAACGCATAAGCCCGAGTCGTCGGCCAGTGCCGGCATGCCTGTTTTGTTGGAAGCATGCCACGCCTTGGCCAGGGCATTTTCCACAAACGTGCCGTGTGGCTCGTCGGCCTCCTTGACGCCCAGTTCATTTTGCGGCGTCATGCGCACCCCGGCCTGCGACAAAATGGCTGAAAATTCTTTAAGCTTGCCTGCGTTATCCGAGGCAAGCACCACATGCAGTGTTGTCATGGTTTAGGCCAGTTCCTGACGTTGCCGGGCAACCAGCCCTGCAATACCCTGCTCGGCCAGGTCCAGTGCTTGGTTTAGGTCGTTACGGCTAAATGTACGCCCTTCTGCCGTGCCCTGTATTTCTACCAGCTGTCCAGAGCCAGTCATGACAATATTCATGTCAGCATCGCAATCCGAATCTTCTTCGTAATCCAGGTCAAGCAATACTTGCCCTTTATACACACCTACGGAAACAGCGGCCAGGTGCTCGCGGATGGGGTTGGATTCCAGCTGTTGCTGTTGCAAGAGCGTGTTGACTGCCTGGGCAGCCGCCACCCAGGCGCCAGTGATGCTGGCACAGCGCGTGCCCCCATCGGCTTGGAGCACATCGCAATCAATTTGTATGGTGCGCTCACCCAGAGCTTTCAGATCGAAAACAGCCCTCAGGCTGCGCCCGATAAGGCGCTGAATTTCAAGTGTGCGCCCGCCCTGCTTGCCGCGTGCAGCCTCGCGGCCGGAACGTGTATGCGTGGCGCGTGGCAGCATGCCATATTCAGCGGTGACCCAGCCCTGATTGCTGTCCCGCAAAAAGGGAGGCACTGTATTGAGTACGCTGGCATTGCATAGAACGTGTGTATGCCCCATTTTTATCAGCACAGAGCCTTCTGCGTAGCGGGTATAACCGCTGTGCAACTCAACCGTACGCAATTGATCATGCGCGCGACCCGACGGGCGCGAGGCAAAGGCAGCGCTGTTAGATTCAGCTTGTGACAAGGGATTCCCTCCTGATCGTTACAATGCTCTATTGTCGCATTATTCTTAGCGGAGCCCAGGGATGATCTACAGCATGACCGCGTTTGGCAGTGGCAGTGCCCACAACGACCATGGCAGTCTTGTCATTGAATGTCGTACGGTCAACAGCCGTTTTCTTGACGTGCATTTGCGCCTGCCCGATGACCTGCGTTTCCTGGAGGGGCAGCTGCGCGAATCGCTGGCAACCAGCCTCAAGCGCGGCAAGCTGGATATACGCGTGAATTTCACCCGGACCAATGCCGCCCAAGAAACCGCACTGGATACTGAGTACTTTGCTGCTATGGCCCAGCGGCTGGAGGCTGCAAGACAGTTTATTCCTGATATCCAGACACCGGACCTGCTTGACTTGTTACAGGCGTCCGCCAGCAGACAAGACCCCGTCATGGACCACAAAGTCTGGACCAGTCTATGCGATCAGGCCCTGGCACAAGCCTTATCAGAATTGCAGGCAGCACGCGGGCGTGAAGGAGAGCGACTTGCTGCGGGCATGCGCGATACGGGCGCTGTTATGAACGATATTGTCGACAGCATAGAAAAAGAGCTGCCCCAGCTACTTGAGGCACACCAACACCGAATCACAGAAAAGCTACGCGAAGCCCTGACCGCTGTCAGTCCGGACGGATTGACACACATCAGCGGTGAAGAGTTGTCTGCCCGGATCGCGCAAGAGGCGTCCCTATTTTCCATGCGCAGCGATGTGGCCGAAGAGCTCGCACGGTTACGTGCCCATCTGGATGAACTGCGGCATTTGCTGGCCGGTACAAACACCAACCAGTCCAGTCCGCGTCAGGGCAGTACCGGCAAGCGGCTGGATTTTTTATGCCAAGAAATGAACCGCGAGGCCAATACGCTGGGTTCCAAGGCTGCAGGACTAGCCGTCACCAATGCCGCCATCGACCTTAAGCTGCTGATAGAGCAACTGCGCGAGCAGGCCCAAAATATTGAATAAACATGTTTGGAGCCATAAGGCACTAGCGCTGGTTACGTTGTCTGCGCCGGAAGTCCCAGGGTTTCTGGGGAAAAATGGCAGCCCCCCATAACCCCTTTTTGTCCTCTTGTGCGGCTTTCTGAAGCCGGTACAGGTTGGGGTCATCCGCATAATAATCGTAAACCCACGCCATGCCGGCCTCTACCATCGCTGCATTGGCATCAGTATCATTGCAAAACACCCGCGCAAGCACACGGTGGTACACATCACGCCCTTTATCCTTAATGACCGCCAGACTGCCTGGTTTGCATAACGATCGTAAATAGTCGCGTGCCTGGGTACCATGAGCTTGCCCAATTTCAGGCGCATCAATCTGTTCAAGCCGGATACGTAACGTTTTCCTGAATCCTGGGCAGCGTGCCCGCATGCTGTCCCCATCGTGCACCGACGTGATGCGACACGTCCTTGTGACTACCTTCTGGTTATTGTCGGCATTGCCGGGGGCGGGCTTTCCAGCCATGGCCAATGACGTGCCCTGTACTGGCGACAAAGCTAAAAACACCAGGCACAACGCGGTCAGAAAATGGTGCAAAGACAGAAAATGGGCCATGAATACCCTGTGAAAAAAGAAGTGTGGCTGATCATACGGGCAAACAACCTAAAATGGTATGCCATGTGTATTGCTTATTTTGCGTTGGGTGACACCAACTGGCCTTTATTTATAGCTGCCAACCGGGACGAGCGGCATGACAGGCCCGCTCTGGCTGCGGCCCCCTGGGCGACGCACCCAGACATCATTGCGGGCATTGATCTGTCAGCCGGCGGTACATGGCTGGGGATTACCCGCCATGGCCGTTTTGGCCTACTGACCAATTATCGCGAGCCAGGCGTACAAGTTGCTGGTGCGCCATCCAGAGGCGAACTGGTGTCTCAATGGCTGACTGGCTCAGCCAGACTCGATACACATGCCTCAGCTGTTGCCGAACGTGCTGCACAATACAACGGCTTTAATTTGATTATTGGTGACCTGACGGCAGCCTATTACGTCAGTAACCGGCATGAGCCCATACAGGCCAAAAAAATACCCGCCGGGCCCCACGTTGTCTCCAACCACCTGCTGGATACGCCCTGGCCCAAGACACAACGCTTGCTTGAGGCCTTTGAGACGTATACACCTGATACGAATGAAGCTGCCTTGCAGCAAGCCTTTGCAATACTGAAAAATACAGACAAGGCGCCTGATACTGCTTTGCCCAGCACCGGTGTTGGACTTGAGATGGAACGGCTATTGAGCAGCCCGTTTATTATCAGCCCTGCCTACGGGACGCGCTGCTCGACAATCATTGCCGTGCATGCCAGCGGCCAGGCTTTGTTAAGTGAGACCAGCTACAACGCCGAAGGCAATATCGTGCAGCGCCATGACTGGCCCTTTGCCATTCAGTGCACACCCGGGATGCTGCCCGCCGGGAATTTCCAGTCATCATCATCGTCCGCCTGATCTGAACTGTCGTTTTCCTTGTCCTCTTTGGCCTGGTCTTCAGGAGCAGAGGTTGGGGCCGGGCGTGGCCAGTCAAACACCACACGCGTGCTTTGCCCATCCGAGACCTGAACAGTTTGTGACCGGGTTTTATTGCGATAAGTTGCAAACACCTGGTAGCGCCCTTCCGGGAGCTGAGCCAATAAAAAGGGCCCGCGGGATTCAGTATTAAGCATTGTCGTGTCATGCATATCGCGAACGACCACCTGAACCTGAGACAAATAAGCAGCCTTGGCCCCGTCACTGCTGGCAAAAGTCAGGACCAGAGAATAGTCGGGCATGGCATCTTTAATGGCAGTGGATTCTTCCAAGCCAAAACCACCAGTCAGGTAGCTGACACCCGCATAGTTCTGCACTTCTGGTAATGCATCTTGTGCTCCTGCGCTTGCCGCAACACCCATCAATAGCCAGCCAAGGCCGACCAAACGCGACCATTTCAGTATTGTTTTGATGACATTCATAATGCAAATCTCCGCAATAAAAGGCTTGATGGTGACACTTGGAACATAGCCAGATTTTATCCTCTTTGCCATGTTATTCTTAGTCTATATAACTGTATATATATACAGTATTATGGTTATGTTTGAGTTTAATCAACATGGTTCTGCCATGCAGTTTTCTACCATTTTGCGGCACCCTGAGCAGGTACACCCATTGCTGTGGCGCGCTTCCCAACTGGCCCGGCCCCACCAACGCACCATCCCAACAGGTTATGCAACGCTAGATACTCAGTTATCTGGCAGGGGCTGGCCCGTCGGGGCGTTAATAGAAATCATGCCTAGCCAGTGGTTTGGCTCGGGCGAAATTGATCTGGTCAAGCCTGCTCTGGCCCAGCTTGACCCCGCACGCAGCATTATTTTGCTTAATCCCCCTTGTATCCCTTCTGCCTTCTGCTTGCGGCAATGGTTTGCCGGCAACCAGCGTATTTACTGGATACGCACCCAGTCGCCAGGCAACACGCTTTGGGCTGCAGAACAAGTGTTGCATCATGACGCGGCTGCTGCGTTGCTGTGCTGGGTTAATCATGCCCGCCCCTCTGCCCTGCACCGGCTGCATTTAGCCGCCCAGCGCAGTTCAGCATTGTTTTTTTGTCTGCGCCCGCCACAGCAGGCCGGGCACAACAGTGTGGCATCGTTGCGCCTGCTTGTTGGCAACAGTCCGCAAGGCCCTGTTGTCACCATCATCAAAAGGCGCGGTCCTATTTCACCCCAACCTATTGGTTTACATGGCTCTCTGGATCGGCATCCATCTTCACAACCTGCCAGCCAAGCCGTCCTTGAACTGGCACACAGCAACTAAAGTGCACCCCCATACCCAGGCTCTAGCACAAGCCATGATGGCTTACACCCCAAAACTGGCTATTGCCAGCCACAATGTGGTGTTGCTTGATGTCACAGCCAGCCTGAAGTTATTTAAGGGGCCCTTGGCACTGGTACGACAAATCCATCACTCTCTTAGGCAACTATATCCTTCAGGACCGGCCGCACACGTCAGTATGGCGCCAACCGCCATGGGCGCCTGGATGCTGGCCAGGCAGCAACACATGGCGCGCCGGCGCGCCATCAAGCCTACAACCTTATGGCGCTTGCTAAAAGTTTTGCCGGTACGGTATTTGCCCGCCGCGCAACCTTACCTTGACTGGCTGGATAACCTGGGCTGCATCACGCTGGCCAATTTGCAGCAACTGCCTAAAGCTTCACTTAGCCAGCGCACCAGTCCAGCACTTACCGAACAGGTCGATGCACTCACGGATGCTTCAACCCCTGTTGTACAGTGGGTTTCCAAACCGGACGCCTTCCAGCAACATATTGACCTGCCATATCAGGTGTACAA
>DAHVSI010000049.1 GCA_027324645.1 Castellaniella sp.
GACGCCTGCAACTGGGTTGGTGGCCAGGCCGGCCTGCGGTGCCCACCATTGATAGAAACTGCGCCACGCTGCCAGAGCACGCGCCAGGCTACGGGGCTGCATGTCCTGAGCGTGCAGGCGCACCAGTGCCTGCCTGATATCGGCTTCGTGCAGAGTGGCCAGATCGCGGTCCGGGTGGCAGGCTACTAAATGGCCCAGGTCCTGCCGGTAGGCGGTAATGGTGTGGGCCGAATAGCGCTGGTTGGCTTGCAGGTAATGCAGCCATTGCTGGACCGGTGCGGGCAGGGGGGTCGTCATGGCGCTATGGTGGTGGGGCGAGGTCTGCTAGGCAGTCTGGGGCGCATCGGGCCCGGCCAGCCGGGACAGTGCCGCACCGGCCAATGACGCAATGGTTTGCAGGAACTCCGTGCCCATGTCTTCTGTAAAACGGGTGGCGTTGGATGAGCCCAGCACCAGCATGCCAATGGAATGGGGGGGCGTGCCCATGCTAAGCGGAATCAGGGCTACGCTGGCCGGGGAGCCCGACAGCCAGTCGAGCACGCCTTCCGGGACATCCGGGTGGTCGGCCGGGCCGCACCAGGGGTTGTGCCGGGCGGTCAGGTCGTGGAGCAGGGCTTCGTCAATAGGCTGGGCGGCGGTGCTGTGGGTGTCAATGCGTGGCAGGTCCCACAGTCGCAGCGCGATGTCGGGCAAGTCAAACAGCAGGGCCAGCCCCTGGGTAATGTGGTCAGGCAGGCGCTGCACCTGTTCTTCGGCCAGCAGGCTGGCGCACCAGTCAATAAGCAGCTGGCTGATGCGTTCGTTGCCGGTGGCGTTATCGATAAGTCCGGAGAGCTGCCATTGGAGTTCGCGCACCCGGCCCCGCAGCGTCATGATCTGGCGTTCGACCAGCGAAATGGTGTTGGCCTGCTGCGGGTGCGGCAGGCGAAGGTCGGCAAACAGGCCGGCATGCTGGGTAAAGAAATCGGGGTGAGCTTTAAGGAATTGAGCGACGTCGTTGGCGGTAAGCTGGGAAGCAGTCATGGCAGAGGCAGATGATGGCAAGGTTTGTGAGTGTTATTGCCTTGTTTGCAGGCGGCCTTGCGGCCATTGTAGGCCAGCCATGGCTATCCGCACAGCCCCTAATAGACTTTGGGGTCGTCTGGATTGGGCCGTGTTTTATAGCGCCGGTGCACCCAGTAATACTGGGCCGGATCAGGCCGTACCCAGTCTTCAATTTGGCGGTTTAGACGTGCAGTGGCTGCTTCGTTGTCGTCGTCGCCCGGAAAGTTGCTTAGCGGCGGCAGGACCCTGACGTGGTACTGGCCCGAGTCCAGATCCAGCCGGGTCACAATGGGGACCACGGCAGGCTGCCAGGCGCGTGAGATTTGCGCTGTAGCCAGCAATGTGGCTGCCGGCACACCAAAAAACGGCGCAAAGGTCGCGCCCCGGCGGCCAAAGTCCATGTCAGGCAGGTAATACACGGGTATACCGCGCCGCAGGTACCGGATCAGGCCCCGTATGCCATCCTTGCGGTTAACCAGGTGTACGGTGTTAAACCGTCCGCGCCCGTTGCGCACCATGTCGTCTACCACCGGGTCGCTTTGCGAGGTGTACATGGTGGCCGATTCTTTTAAAAACAGCGTCAGCCGCGTGGCGGCGGCATCCAGGCCAATAAAGTGCGGTGCTAGCAAAATAATGGGGCGCTGGGCCTTGAGCAGCGCATCCAGGTGTTCCAGGCCTTCTATGGGCGTGGCGTCCCGCACGGCGGTTTCGGACCCAAACCACAGCAGGCCGCGGTCAACAACGGAACGCGCCAGAAGCTGAAAGTGGCGAGCCAGCAGGGCCTGCCGCTTGGGTTCTGGCATATCTGGAAAGACCAGGGCCAGGTTGGTGCGCACAATGTGCGCGCGTGAGCGCATAAGCCTTGGGGCCAGCCAGCCCAGGGCGCAGGCCCAGCGCTGGCGCGAACGGTGGCTGGCACGGCCAAAGTAACGGAACAGCACGTGCAGTAGCCGGGCTTTAAGCATGGCGGGGGTCAATCCTGACAGTAGGCAAAAAGTATGATGCAACCATGTTGGTGGTCAGCCGTCAAGGCGCGGGACACGTTAGCATTTACGGAAACGGTGGGAAATCGGGTTTGGGCGGGGCGCCTTCGGGGCCTTTGTAGCGGCTGTAGCTCCACAGATATTGTTCGGGAAACCGGCGGATCAGGGCCTCCATGGATTGGTTGATGGCCAGCACCAGGTCGGCCACGTTGTCGGGCAGGGGTTCTGGCAGGCGTTCGTAATGGATGCGCCAGCCTTTGCCGCGGGGCAGCCGTTCGCCGGCTGTTAGTACCACAATCACGTTGGTTTGCAGGGCCAGCTTGGCAGCCAGGGTCATGGTGTAGGCTGGGCGCTCAAAAAAGGGCGTCCACAGTCCTTCACCGCCACGGGGCACCTGGTCGGGCAGCATGCCCACGGCCTCGCCCTTGCGCAGGGCGCGCACAAAGGCGCGCACCCCTTGCGTGTTGGCAGGCACCGCATGCACGTCTGCCTGGCTGCGGGCGGCGGTCATGACGGGCTCAAGCGGCTGCCAGCGCGGCGGGCGGTACATGACGGTAATGGGCGTGGACTGGGCAATATAGCGGGCGGTTATTTCAAAACACCCCAGGTGGGGTGTTAAATATAGGATGCCCCGACCTTCTTGACGCGCCTGGCGCGCCACGTCGTCGTCGTGGCTGTAGGTTTTGGCCAGGCAGGCTTTGGGTTGCAGCCATACCTTGGGGGTTTCCAGCGTCATGGCGCCGGTTTCGCCCGAGGCCTGCCGGGCAAAGCGTTTGCTAAAGTAGCCGGCCTGGCGGGCATTGCGGGTCAGGCGCAAGCGGTAACGCCCCGGAAACAGGTACACAAGCTGGCCAATGGCCCGCCCCGTGCCATGCAGCAAGGGCAGCGGCAATTTGGCCAGCAGCTTGAATAACGCAAGAAGCATGTATCAAAAAACCTTGGTGTGCCGCGGTGTGTCAAGGCAGCCGCGGGCAATTTCGCTTAAAATAGCCATTATCGCTGAGTTAACCGACAACTTGCGGGGCGATACCCGGTTGCCCGGCTTGGGCAGCCATTATTTACCGCTAAAGCGTCGCGCCCGGTTTGGATTGCTAGTTCAGGCCACAGGTGCAACGCATTTCGTTCAACCTGCTGCTGGCCCGTTCAGCATGCCAATCAGGGTGCTCTATTGTGTCTAAAAACGATTTCCTTTTCACGTCCGAATCCGTTTCCGAAGGCCATCCCGACAAGGTTGCCGACCAAATCTCGGATGCCGTGCTCGATGCCATTTTCACGCAAGACCCCAACGCACGGGTTGCCGCCGAAACGCTGTGCAACACGGGTCTGGTCCTGCTAGCGGGCGAAATCACCACCACGGCAAACGTTGATTATATTCAGGTGGCCCGCGACACCATCAAGCGCATTGGTTACGACGATCCGGCCTATGGCATTGACTATAACGGCTGCTCGGTACTGGTGGCTTACGATCGCCAGTCGCCCGATATCGCGCAAGGGGTCGATCGCTCGGCCACCGAGCAGCTCGATCAGGGCGCCGGCGACCAGGGCCTGATGTTTGGCTATGCCTGTGACGAAACCCCTGATCTGATGCCGGCCCCTATTTGGTATGCGCACCGCCTGGTGCAGCGTCAAAGCCAGCTGCGCAAGGACGGCCGCCTGCCCTGGCTGCGGCCCGATGCCAAGTCGCAGGTCACGTTCCGCTATGTCGATGGCCGCCCGGTCGAGGTCGATACGGTGGTGTTGTCGACGCAGCACGATCCGGACATTTCCCAAAGCGATATCCGGGATG
>DAHVSI010000061.1 GCA_027324645.1 Castellaniella sp.
ATGATCAGCGGCGCCCATTGTACCGCGTTGGCCAGGCCGCGAAGCTTGCGCATGGCGGGGCACACCCAGGCGACTGCACGGGCCGGCGCGCCGGCTTGCCGTGCTGCCCGGCCCCGCCAATACCGCTAGCGGGGCCTGGGCGGACAGGACGCTGTCGCCCTAGTCCTGGCTGGAAGCAGCCGCGGGATCCTGCGGGCCGCCCTGGGCTTCGATGCCGCCAATGGCCTTGGTGGACAGGCGCAAGCGCCCTTTGTCGTCGGCTTCCAGCACCTTGACACGCACCACCTGCCCTACCGACAGTACATCGTTGATGTTGTTGATGCGGTAGTTGGCGATTTCGGAAATGTGCAGCAAACCATCGCGCCCAGGCAAGACTTGAACAATGGCACCAAAGTCCAGCAGCTTAAGAATGGGTCCTTCGTATTCGGCACCCACTTCGACGTCGGCTGTAAGCTCTTTGATGCGCTCTTGCGCTTCGTGGGCCTTGTCCAGATCCGCGCTGGAAATAGTGACCAAGCCGTCTTCGGCGATGTCAATTTGTGTGCCGGTTTCTTCGGTCAGCGCACGAATGGTGGCGCCGCCCTTGCCAATCACGTCACGGATTTTTTCGGGGTTGATCTTGATGGTGATCATGCGTGGCGCATATTCGGACAGCTCGGTACGCGATCCTTCCAGCGCATCCTGCATTTTGCCCAGAATGTGCAGCCGGCCTTCGCGAGCCTGCGCCAAAGCGACTTCCATGATTTCTTGCGTAATGCCCTGGATTTTAATGTCCATTTGCAGGGCAGTAATACCGTGTTCTGTTCCTGCGACTTTGAAATCCATGTCGCCCAGGTGATCCTCGTCACCCAGGATGTCGGTCAGTACTGCAAACTTGCCGCCTTCTTTAATGAGGCCCATGGCAACACCGGCCACGTGGTCTTTAAGTGGCACGCCTGCGTCCATCATGGACAGCGATCCGCCACAAACTGAAGCCATGGAAGAGGACCCGTTGGACTCGGTGATTTCGGATACGACGCGAATGGTGTACTGGAAGTCTTCCGGCTCGGGCAGCTGCGACACCAAAGCACGCTTGGCCAGACGACCGTGACCAATCTCACGGCGTTTGGTAAAGCCAAACCGGCCTGCCTCACCCGTTGAGAACGGCGGGAAGTTGTAGTGCATCAGGAAACGGTCGCGATACTCACCCATGACCGAATCGATGATTTGCTCGTCTTGCTTGGTACCCAGTGTTGTCACAACCAGGGCCTGGGTTTCGCCGCGCGTGAACAGGGCGCTACCGTGCGCACGGGGCAATACCCCAACACGAATATCAATGGGGCGTACCGTGCGGGTGTCGCGTCCATCAATACGGGGTTCGCCGTTCAGGATTTGCTCACGCACAATGCGTGACTGCAAGTCAAACAGCAGGTCGTCAATCTTGACAGAGTCGGGCGCATCGGTGCCCTGCTCTTGCGCCTGCGCGGCCAGCACTTCTTGAGCCTGATCACACACAGTCTTGATTTGCAGGCTGCGTTCTTGTTTGGAGCGGATCTGGTAGGCAGCTTTCAGGCCTTCGTATGCGGACGCATGTACAGCAGCTGACAACGCCTCGTCCGTCGCTTCGGGCTGCCAGTCCCACTCGGGCTTGCCGGCTTCGGCAACCAGATCGTGAATGGCGTTAATAGCGGCCTGCATTTGCTCGTGACCGTACATCACGCCACCTAGCATGACGTCTTCGGCAAGCTGCTGGGCTTCGGATTCGACCATTAGCACGGCTGCTTCGGTCCCTGCCACGACCAGATCCATGGCGGACGATTCGAGCTGACTACGCGTGGGGTTAAGCACGTAGTCGTTATCGATGTAGCCGATGCGGGCTGCACCGATGGGGCCGTTGAATGGCAATCCGGAGATGGCCAGGGCAGCCGAAGCGCCAATCATGCCGGCGATATCGGGATCGATTTCTGGGTTGACCGAAAGGACGTGAATAATGACCTGGACTTCGTTGTAGAAGCCCTCGGGAAACAGGGGGCGCAACGGGCGGTCAATAAGACGTGAGGTAAGAATTTCTTTTTCGGACGGACGCCCTTCGCGCTTGAAAAAACCACCCGGCACACGACCAGCCGAGTACGAGCGTTCTACATAATCGACGGTAAGCGGGAAGAACTCCTGACCGGGACGGGCAGTCTTGTTGCCCACAACTGTGGCCAGCACAACGGTGTCTTCAATGCTGACCATGACGGCGCCAGACGCTTGACGAGCGATCTCGCCGGTTTCGAGCGTGACACGATGCTGACCATACTGAAATGATTTGGTCACTTTATTGAACATGACGAATTATCCTTGCAATATAAAAAACCGTGCATACCGCGACAGCATCGCGATATGCACGGTTGATTTCATTCGCTGCAGTAGCTGCGCATTATTTGCGCAGACCAAGATCCTGAATCAGGGTACGGTAAGAATCAGGATTGCGGTTTTTGAGGTAGTCGAGCAGTTTGCGACGACGACTGACCATGCGCAACAGGCCACGGCGTGAATGATGATCTTTACGGTGGGTTTTGAAGTGTTCTGTCAGGTCTGTAATGCGTGCAGTCAATAGAGCCACTTGCACTTCGGGCGAACCGGTATCGCCGGGTGCACGCTGAAACTTGGATACGATATCTGATTTACTGATGTTGGCAGAAGCCATGATAAAACCTCGATAAACAGGCGCCGGGGCCGAGGTGCCCAGACGTGAAAACAACAAATATAAATACTTGCCAGAGAAAATTCAGGCAAGCCATGCATTATAACGGAAAAAGCGGGTAACTACCGGTTTCGCGTATCAATTGTCGCAAACCAGCGCCAGCGGTACCATGACTGTATTGGTTTTGGGCCGGATGGTACCTACCATGCCCAGCATACTGGACGCAATGCCATGACACGTACATCTTTTTCTACCTTGCCCGGCAGCCGGCTGGCCGCCGGCCTGTTTTTGGCAAGCCTGCTGGCAGGCTGTGCCAACCTGGCCGACACACCGGCCGGCACGCCCTTTGATGAAGTGCAGGCCAAATTTGGCAGCCCCGATTTTTCGTGCACGACCCAGGAGGGCCAAAAACGGGTGATCTGGTCCATGCAGCCGCTGGGACAGTACGCCTGGGGCACACACGTTGATGACCAGGGCAACGTGGACGAAGTGGTACCAATTTTGACGACCGAAAACTTTCGCAAGCTGGACGAAGGCACCTGGGATGCCGACCAGGTCCGTTGCGAATACGGCCCACCGGCGGAAACCGGGCCCGTTGGCCTGCCTTCAGTGCGTCAGGAAGTATGGAGCTACCGGTTCAAGGAGAACGGGGCGTGGAATTCTTTGATGCACGTTTACTTTGATCCTGAGACGGGCGAGGTGACGCGCCATCATGCCGGCCCTGATCCTCTGTATGAACGGGAGCGCTTTCTGTTTTGGTAGCCTGGCCTGCAACTGAACGTGCCCGGCGCTGACGCAGCAGCCTGCGGGCACGTCGCCAGCGCCAGACCAGCACCACCCAACCCGACAAGCCGTAGACCACAAACAGGCCAAACAATGCCAGGGGCGGGTTACTGGAAACCACCACAAAGCCCCCAACCACCACAAGAATGACCCAAAAAGGTACGCTGCGGCCCAGGGCAAACGACTTGCCGCTGTAAAACGGCGCGTTGGAAACCATGTTAAGCCCGGCATAGACCGTGATCAGCCATGCCAGCCATACTATGGTGCTGTCGCTTAGAAAAAACAGCTTGCCGTCAATGGCCAGCCACATAAACCCGGCCATAAGTGCCGCAGCAGCTGGGCTGGGCAGCCCCTGGAAAAAGCGCTTGTCGACAACTTCGATATTGATATTGAAGCGTGCCAGCCGCAGCGCAGCGCCGACAACATAGACAAAGGCAGCGAGCCAGCCCCAGCGACCCAGCCCCTGCAGTGCCCACACGTACACAACCAGGGCCGGCGCCATGCCAAATGACACCATATCGGCCAGGGAGTCGTATTGCTCACCAAACGGGGACTGAGTGTTGGTAAGACGCGCCACACGACCATCCATGCCGTCAAAGGCCATAGCCAGAAAAATAGCAATGGCAGCAATTTCGTAGCGCCCGCCCATGGCTTGAACGACTGCATAGAAGCCGGCAAACAGATTGGCGGTGGTAAACGCGTTGGGCAACAGGTAAATGCTGCGTCGACGGCGTCGTTCTTCGGTTGAGAGTGCAGTATGAGGCATAGGTAAAGAATACCTGACCGCGCCGGGGGCGTCAGCTACCGGGCGCCGGAGCGATAAGGCCTGTGGTAGGGGAAGAAGCTTCAGCAGCGTAACTTTTACGGGGCATGCGCCCAGCCAGCCGGGCCTGACGCCCTGCCACCACCGCATGCTTCATGGCGCCGGCCATTTGAACGGGATCGTTGGCATGGGCAATAGCCGAGTTCATGAGCACCGCATCGCAACCCAGTTCCATGGCGACGGCGGCATCTGAAGCCGTGCCCACACCCGCATCGACGATCACGGGCACCTGAACAGCGTCAATGACCAGCTGCAGGTTCCAGGGATTGAGAATGCCCATGCCTGACCCAATGATTGACGCCAGTGGCATGACGGCAACGCAACCGATGTCTTGAAGCATACGTGCCTGGACCGGATCGTCAGAGCAGTACACCATGACATCAAAGCCATCTTGCACCAGCGTTTGAGCAGCGCTTAAAGTTTCTGGCATGTTGGGGTACAAATGATCGGCATCCCCCAGAACCTCTAGCTTGACCAGACTGTGCCCATCCAGCAGTTCGCGCGCCAGCCGCAGTGTACGCACAGCATCTTGCGCCGTATAGCAACCCGCCGTGTTGGGCAGATAGGTGTATTGGCTAGGGGGTAAATAATCCAACAAGCTGGGCTGGTCGGTGTCCTGACCCAGGTTGGTGCGCCGTATGGCAACAGTGATTATTTGGGCACCACTGCCCTGGATGGCATCGCGGGTTTGCTCAAAGTCGCGATATTTTCCTGTGCCCACCATCAAACGGGAGGAATAGGTTTTACCGGCAATTGTTAGAGGGTCATGCATGGGGACTCCGATACAGCGGTGCGCACAAAATCAAACAACACAATTTTAACGCACTGAACGCAAAAAACCCCGGATGCCAGCAAGGTAAACCGTGCCGGCATCCGGGGTATGTAGTGCGACGGTGCCTGTTAGTTCTTGGACTGATCCACCAGTTTGTTGGCGGCAATCCAGGGCATCATGGCGCGCAGCTGCGAACCAACCTCTTCGATTTTTGATTCGGCATTAATACGGCGACGGGCTGTGAGCGTGGGCGCGCCGGCGGCGTGCTCCAGAATAAAGCGTTTGGCGTATTCACCCGACTGGATGTCAGCTAGGCAATCACGCATGGCCTGACGCGTCTGATCGTTGACGATCTTGGGCCCAGTTTCGTATTCGCCAAATTCAGCGTTGTTCGAAATGGAGTAGTTCATGTTGGCAATGCCGCCTTCGTAGATCAGGTCGACAATGAGCTTGAGCTCGTGTAGGCACTCGAAGTACGCCATTTCTGGTGCATAGCCAGCGTCGACAAGCGTGTCGAAGCTTGCCTTGATCAGCTCGACGGTACCGCCGCACAGTACAGCCTGCTCACCAAACAGGTCGGTTTCAGTTTCTTCACGGAAGGTAGTTTCGATAACACCGGCACGGCCGCTGCCAATGGCACAGGCGTATGACAGGCCTACGTCGCGCGCGGCACCCGAAACATCCTGATGGACAGCCACCAGGGCAGGCACACCGCCACCCTCGCTGTAGGTACTGCGTACGGTATGGCCGGGCGCCTTGGGCGCAACCATGATGACGTCAATATCGTCACGGGGCTCCACCTGACCGTAATGCACGTTAAAGCCATGCGCAAACGCCAGCGCGGCACCCGCTTTCATATTGTCGGCCACGTGCTTGCGATACACATCACCAATGTGCTCGTCGGGCAACAGGATCATGACCACGTCGGCATCTTTAACGGACTCGGCGATTTCACGCACAGCCAGGCCGGCATTTTCGGCCTTGCTCCAGGATGCACCACCTTTGCGCAGGCCAACCACAACGTCAACTCCCGACTCGTGAAGGTTGAGCGCGTGGGCGTGCCCTTGCGATCCGTAACCGATAATGGCAACGGTTTTGCCCTTGATCAGGGACAGGTCACAATCTTTGTCGTAATACACTTTCATGGGTTGCTCCGTTTGTCTATGTACAGATAAGTAATGAGTAATGAGATGGAGTTGCCGGGTTTGGACAGGCCATCATAATTTAAGTACGCGCTCGCCGCGCCCGATGCCCGAGACCCCGGTGCGCACCGTTTCCAGAATGGCGCTGCGGTCCAGTGCCCCAATAAAGGCCTGGATTTTTTCCTGCACGCCGGTGAGTTCGATGGTGTAGGTACGATCCGTCACATCGATAATGCGGCCACGGAAAATATCAGTCAGGCGTTTGATTTCTTCACGTTCACGGCCCGTTGCCCGCACTTTGATGAGCATGAGCTCACGCTCTACATGCACGCCTTCTGTCAGGTCAACCACTTTGACCACGTCGACCAGGCGATTAAGGTGCTTGGTGATTTGTTCCAAGACGGCATCGGATCCCACTGTCACGATCGTCATGCGGGACAAGGTTTCGTCTTCTGTGGGCGCAACAGTCAGCGTTTCGATGTTGTAGCCCCGGGCAGAAAACAGGCCGACCACTCGCGACAGGGCGCCAGGTTCGTTTTCAAGTAAAACAGAAATAATGTGTTTCATGGCGCGCCCCTTACAAATCTTCAGAACCAAGCAACATCTCGGTCAGGCCTTTGCCGGCTTTGACCATGGGCCAGACGTTTTCAGTCTGGTCGGTAATGAAGTCGAGAAACACCAGCCTGTCTTTATGCTTGGTAAAGGCTTCGCGAATGGCTGGCTCGACATCGGCCGGCCTGTCGATGCGCAGGCCCACATGGCCATAGCTTTCGACCA
>DAHVSI010000072.1 GCA_027324645.1 Castellaniella sp.
AGCAGTGTTTGCCGGAAAGCAGCATCGATACCCTGCAACTATTCTTCCCCGATCCCTGGCCCAAGAAGAAGCACCACAAGCGCCGCATTGTCCAACCGGCATTTGTCGAGCTGATCCGCACACGGCTCAAGCCAGAAGGAACGCTGCACATGGCCACAGACTGGCAGGGCTATGCCGAATGGATGGTGGAGGTAATGACTGACGCACCGGGTTACGCCAACACGGCAACAGCCGACACGGCGCCCTATGTGCCGCGCCCGGCGTTTCGGCCCTTGACCAAGTTCGAAGCCCGTGGCGAGCGTCTCGGTCATGGTGTATGGGACTTGATCTACCAGCGCGTCGATTAATTCCAGGCTTGTTGCCTGGTTCACGGCCCGCTTCGGCGGGTCGTTTGCTTTATCGCCGCTGTAGCTGACAACAGCATAAAAAAAGCGCCTCCATAGGGAGGCGCAGAAGACCGTGACTAGCAATGAGTGGGAGAAACCATGAAGGGAAACTGGCGATTCCCTGTATGGCTGTGGCGGCTCATCAACGCCACAACCTAAATGTAGTCCATTCTCATTAAGGCGTCAATCGAAATGGGAATGTTTTTTATTCAGCTTCCTGCCAGGTGCAGCCATAGTGGCAAAGTGAGCATGGCAAGCAGTGTTTGACTAGTAATTAACGCCGCTATCAACTCGGCATCCCCGCCTAGCTGACGAGCCAGAATATAGGCTGACGTGGCGGTGGGCAGGGCGGCGAACAGCAGTGACACATCGCGGCTTACCGCGTCCAGCCCTAATAACAGGGCGAAGCCCAGCACGAAGGCCGGCATCAATACCAGTTTGATCAGGTTGGATGCCCAGACGCCGCGGTCGAAGCGTAGCAGCGCTTGAGGACGCAAGGCGACACCCACCGCAACCAGGCCGAGAGGAAGGGCGGCCCGTCCCAGCAACTCAACGGTGGATTGGCTCCAGCCGGGCAGGCCAATGCCGGAGAGGTTAAGGACGATTCCGGCCAGGCAGGCAAGAATCAGGGGGTTACGCACCAGGGCGGCCAGACTCTTGCCCAGCCCGGAGGGGCCAAGCGTGCCGGCGGCGATAAAACAGAGCACGCACAACACGTTGACGATCGGTACCATCAGGGCCACGGCGACTGCCGCTACGGTAGCGCCGGCGGTACCGTGTAGTGCGGCGGCACCGGCAACACCCACATAGGTATTGAAGCGGATGGCACCCTGAAACACCGAGGTGAAGGCCGCCGCATCGAGTCCCAGCCTGCGCTGCATAACCCATAACAACCCCCCAAACACCAGAATGCCACTGAGCAGCACAAGTGCAAGACGTACCACTGGCACTTCGCTGACGTTGGCGGTAGCCAGGGTGGCGATCAACATGGCGGGAAAGAGCAGAAAGTAGATGAGCTTTTCAAGCTGTGCCCAGAAGTCAGCTGTCGGTTGACGCAATTTACCCAGTACGACACCCAGCAGAATCAGCAGAAACAACGGGCCTAAAGCGTCTGCGACGCCATGCATAGAATTTTCCTTATTCAAAATGGTTATATTTAACCAACCTTTAACCTGCGACAACGCTACACGCCAGGCCATAGGTTAAATGCTGTTAAGCTTACTCACCACCACCCTTCCAAGAAGCGCTGTATTCGCTGCCATGTCCTCTGTTTTATCCAACGCCAACAAGCCTCGTTTTCCAGGTTTGCGTTTGATGATGCTGGCCACGTTGCTGACACTCAGCGTGGCGTTGTGGTACTTGTTGACGCATATGGTGCGAGGCGGCAACGATGTTGACTGGTATCCCGTGTCGTTACCCTGTGAGTTGCACCTGGCCGGCTGTCGTGCCGATCTGGGGGATGGTCGCTCTGTTTCCCTGCAGGTCGACTCTGCGGATGGCGTGCGGGCGCTGGAGCTGTTACCACTGGTAGTGCATGTGGCGGGAATGTCCGTCAGCGCGGTCAGTGTCGACTTCGTTGGCCGCGATATGGACATGGGCTTGCATCGCTTTCCGTTAAGCAAGCAGGATAATGGTCGTTTCGAGGGGGTTGGCCAGGTACCGGTCTGCACTGAGTCGGTCATGCGCTGGCAAGCGGAAGTCGTCGTAGAGACACCTGAAGGCCGGCTGGGCAGCCGATTCGATTTCACGGTGGAGCGGAGTGTGCCATGAAGCGACAACGCATCTGGATGGCGACAGGAGCGCTGGTGGTCCTATTCGTCGTTGGTGGATTGTTTGGCTACCAGCAGTACCAAGCGAGCAATGATGACACGCCAAGAGGTGGACCGGTGGAACTGCCTTCCACTCAGGGCGACTTTTCGTTGACACAGCTTGAGCAAGATCAGTTGGCCGTACTGTTCTTCGGTTATACCTACTGCCCCGATGTTTGTCCCATGAGTCTGGCGGTGGTGCGCCAGGTCATGCAGGGGCTGGATGAAGAGCAGCGCAAGCGGGTGGTGCCGCTAATGGTATCGGTCGATCCCGAGCGCGATACACTCGAGCGTCTG
>DAHVSI010000085.1 GCA_027324645.1 Castellaniella sp.
GCCCGCCAAGTGTTTGACGGTATTAGACATACCCGTGCCTGCCAGTATGTCACCGCTGGCAACTGAACGCAGATAACGATTCCGCACCGCCGGATTGGCGGTGTGCAGCAAATAGCTTGTGCAGGCCGTTTGGCACCACACCAGGAAAGCTGAGGCGCCACACTGCCTGGCAACCGCTGCCACCACAGCATTTTGCGCGGCAAGGCCAAGCATCGTGCCACCATATTCAGGGGGCGTTGCAGCACTAAAACCGCCAAGCTTGCCCAACTTGTGCAAAAAGTCCTGTGGATAGAAGCCTTCTTGGTCAATGCGTGCCGTCAAAGGGGCCAGTTCTGAGTTGACCAATGCGTCGACGTTTGTGATCAGACGTGAGTGCCCAGCGTTATCGCTCATGGATAAGGTCCTTGCTGATAAGCCAACCACTGACAAGCAGGTAACCCTGCCAGGTGGTCAGGCAAAGGTTGTCAATTCCGGATTGGTGTAGGGCTCAAGCTCGGTATTGACCGGTGTTTGGGCCAGGCCATTCGCAAAATTGCATAGTGTGGCCAGGCTTACGCCCAGAACCACTTCTAGCGCTTGCTGATCCGTGTAGCCGGCATCCCGAAACGCGGTAAGGTCTTCATCCAGGACTTGGCCTTTATGCTGAATCACAGCGACGGTAAATTGCGCAAGCACATCAAGCTTGGCGTCCTCAAGAGGCTGAACGGCCCGTAGCGCATCAACAGTCTGTTGCGGCATGCCAAGCTTTTTAAGTGCTAGCTTTGTATGGCCCGCCACACAAAAACCGCAGTCGTTTAAGGTTGCGGCAACAATCTGCACGACCTCGCGCTCGGCCGGGGTCAGGCTGGTGCGTCCGTTAATACCCCCAAGCGTTTGGTAGGCCTCCAGGGCGGTGGGGGCATTGGCTAGGACGCCAATAAGATTCGGTAAAAAGCCGTTGGCTTGAAGGGCGTTACTGACACGTTCCTGGGCTTGGCTTGGAGCAGAATCCGTGTTGTGGATGGTGAGTCGGCTCATTAAATAACTCTATGTATGAATGAATAAACAGACAAAATCGTCTAGTTCATTCTAATGAGCGACTTTATGGTTAGAGAACGAAAATAACTCTATGAGGTTATGGAGCGCAGCTATTAACAAAAAAGCCCGGCCTCCCATAATGGGGGGCCGGGCCTGGTCTGAATGGCGCCGTGTACAGCAGGCGTGGGGTTAATCTCCGTATAGTTTTTGACGCTTTTCGCGGCGTTCCTGCGCTTCCAGCGACAGGTTGGCGGTGGGGCGTGCCAGCAGGCGTGGGATGCCAATGGCTTCGCCCGTTTCTTCGCACCAGCCATAGTCGCCCGAATCAATCAGGCCCAGCGATTGCTGCACTTTTTTAAGGAGCTTGCGTTCGCGGTCGCGTGTGCGCAGTTCTAACGCGTGTTCTTCCTCAATCGTGGCGCGGTCGGCCGGATCAGGGGCAAACTGCGTCTCGCGCAGGTTTTCCGTTGTGGCGCCGGCATTGGCCAGGATTTCTGCTTCCAGCTCTTGAAGCCGGTTGCGGAAAAACGCCAGTTGCGCGTCGTTCATGTAATCGTCTTCCGGCATAGCCAGAAGCTGTTTTTCGGTTAGCAGCTTGGGCTGCTTGGTTTTATCTGTTTGTGCCATGGTGCATTCCTCGTGATCAGACCAGACAAGGCTCGAGACCGGTAAGAGGTGTCATGATAGTTATAGCCGGGCGAGCAGACAATGAATATATACTTTTTGCGCGATGTCTGCCATAGGGGGGAACAGCACAGCTAGAATATGCGCTTGACTTTGATTTGACCAGCTACCTTACACGTCATGCTCAATATGTTCAAACAACTATCTATAACGGTTTCTCGCGCAGACAGGTATCATGTTGTTACCCACGTTTTCCTGGAGTAAGACGATGGCCACAACAAATCGGTTGGCTGGCACATTGTGGCGCGTGTTTGTAGCAGGGCTTGCGGCCATTACATTATGGCTGGGCTTTGCCGCAGGGCCGTTTTCCGTCCGCGCACAAGACGAGACCACTGTGTCGGTAGTGGCCAGCTTTTCGATCCTGGCGGATATTGTCCACGAGGTGGGTGGGGATTATGTGGATATCACCACTATTGTGCCCCGCCAGACCGGAGTGCATGTGTTCAAGCCCGCGCAGCAACATGTGTATATGCTGGACAATGCCGATATGCTGGTCAGTAACGGGCTGGGGTTTGAAAGCTGGTTGCCGCTGTTGCTGAAGGCGTCGGCCTTTGATGGCGAGCATGTCATGGCTGCTGAAGGGGTCGAGCCGCGCCGGCTGGCCAGAACCAGTGCAGAAAACGCCCCTCAGGTCATGGATAAGGACGATATTGACTATAACGATGGGCGCTGGGACCCGCACGCTTGGCATGACCTTAAAAACGGCATGCTGTATGCGCAAAATATTGCCGATGCCCTGATCGATATGGATCCCGAACATAAAAGCTATTACAAGAAGCGCCTTAAGCGCTATCTTAAGCAACTGGAAAGGCTTGAGGCCGAGATGCGCTCGGTCCTGCACGACATTCCGGTACCCTACCGCCGCGCTATTACGGCGCACGATGCGTTTGCCTACTTTGGACAGGCCTACGGCATTGAGTTCATGACCGCTCCGGCCTTGGCAAGCGCCAATACGTTGTCGGAAGAAGACGCGGCCGAACTGGTCGATATGACGCGTCACAAGGACAAGGTGGGGGTGTTTACCTCGCAGGACACCAATTCAGCGTTGGTCAAGCAACTCGAGGCCGAGACGAATGCGCCTGTAGGCGGCCCTCTGTTTGCCGATACGTTGGCTGATAAAAACGAGCCGGCGGGCTCTTATGTTGGCATGTTCCACTGGAATGCGGGACAATTAATATCAACACTTAAGCCCAAGGAAAAGGGGCGTTAAGTGGCGCAATTTCACGCTATTTAGGTAGGAGAGTCTGCAAAGACAATGAGAACGCTTCGGATTACGTTGTGTCTGACAGCGTCCGTGCTGTGCTTTTATCTGTATCAGCGGGCCAACATCCGGCCAGAGTTTTTTATCCTGACTTGCCTGTTTGGCCTGGGGCTGTACGTGCGCTGGTATCGGGGTGTGGTGTTGTCCATGCTGGCCGTGCTGGGCGTATTGCTGCTGTTGTTTTTTCATACAGAAAAAATGATGGGCGGCGCCAACCTGTTCAAGGTCATTCCCGAACTGCTGGCCATTGTGGCTGACACCAACCCAGGCGAGGTGCGTGCCACGTTTATCAATTTGTGGAGCCCCAACGAGCTATTAAGTATTGTGTTTTTGCTGGTGTGTGGGGCGTTGTTCTGGACGCTGCGCCGCGTGCAACCCAATGTTCATGCTGATCAGGCGTTGGCGGTGGTGTCCATGGCGGCC
>DAHVSI010000090.1 GCA_027324645.1 Castellaniella sp.
GCGACGGCTTCTTCCAGGTCCCAGACCTCGCCACTATGGAAGTAGGGGGCGGTAAGCGCAATATTACGCAAAGGTCCGGCACGGAAGACGTACTCGTCAGCCTGGGTGTTAGTAACCGTAAAACGGCCCTTGTCACCTTCAGGCAAGATCTCAGCACCGGGTTTCTTGAACACGCCAAAAGGGAAATACCCTTGGCCGCCCACGTTGACACCCGAATGGCAAGCGACACAGCCTTTATTGATGAATAGGCTCAGGCCATTGATTTCCTGATCATCCAGGGTGTCTTCGCCTTCCAGGAACTGGTCGAAGCGTGAGTTGGGCGTAACCAGTGTGGTCTCGAAGGCCTCAATGGCTGCAGCCATGTTGTCAAAACTGACTGCCTGATCATCGTCTGGAAAGGCTTTTTCAAACATATCCACGTAGGCAGGCATGCTGTTCAGAGTTTCTTCAACATCGTCAGGCGTGGCGTTCATTTCGACGCTGGCCTGAATTGGGCCTTTTGCCTGTTCTTTCAGGTCGGCGGCACGGCCGTCCCAGAACTGCGCGGCGTTAAAGACGGCGTTAAAGACTGTGGGCGAGTTGCGCGGCCCTGCCTGCCAGCCATGTCCGATGGATGTGGGGATATTGTCAGCCCCACCGGTGCCAACACTATGACAGGTATTGCAGCTGATAATGTGGCTTTTGGACAGGCGTGGTTCAAAAAACAGCCATTTGCCCAGCTCGATCTGGTCGCTGCTCAGTTCCTTTTCTTCAACCAGGACTTCCGCCGTTGGGACAGGCTTGAGCAGGTTCGCGGCCTGTTCCCGCACTTCGTCGGCGGATGCTGCATGGGCTAATGGGGTAGCGCCAAGCAGTAATACGGCACACATGCTGGCAGTCATTCTTGTACGCATGGCAGGGCTCCTGTAGTGGTTGTCTTTGAATACCCCTACTGTACGGAAGGTTATTTTGTTTTAGTTTGAGAGATATCAAGTCCGGCCGGATTGTGTCAATAGCGGGGTGGCGTTTCCAGTCCTTTTTTTACCGCTGGCCGGGCAACAAATACTTCGAGAACACGGGTGACGTCAGGAAAGTCGTTTATGCCAACCAGTTCGCCTGCCTCATAAAACCCAATCAGGTTGCGGATCCAGGGGAAGACGGCCATGTCTGCAATGCTGTATTCGTCGTTAACCAGCCACTGTTTGCCTTGCAGGTGCTGATTGAGTACACCCAGCAGACGGCGCGATTCGTTAAGATAGCGTTCGCGTGGCCGCGGGTCGTCAATGTCTTTGCCGGCAAATTTGGTGAAAAAGCCCACCTGGCCAAACATGGGGCCTACGCCGCCCATCTGAAACATGAGCCATTGCAGTGTTTCGTATTTGTGTGTGGGGTCGGCTGAAAGGTACTGCCCGCTTTTTTCTGCAAGATAAATAAGAATGGCGCCGGATTCCCACAACCCCATGGGTTTGCCGCCCGGGCCGTTCGGGTCAATGATGGCAGGAATCTTGTTGTTGGGGTTGAGTGACAGGAATTCTTGTGTTTTTTGATCCTGGGTGGTGAAGCTCACGGTGTGCGCTTCATAAGGCAGGCCCGCTTCTTCCAGCATGATAGACACCTTGACCCCATTGGGGGTGGGAAGGGAATACAACTGAATCCGGTCAGGATGCTGTGCAGGCCACTTTTTGGTAATGGGAAAAGCTGACAAATCGCTCATGGTTGCCTCCAAAGTTTTTTTTATTGTACCGGCGCATAGGGGGCACGTCCTGGAGCGGCTTACCAGTGTATGTAAAACATCGCCTTGGCCAAAAATACAATCAGCAGAACGTGAATGAACACGCTGACGTGTATCCACTTGAAGTGCACGGAGCGCAGTTTGCGGCGGGCGTGCATGGTCATGGCGGTGGCAAAGTGGGCAAAGACGCTGATGGCCAGAATAATCTTGACCGTCAACAACAGCCCAAAACTGCTGGCCAGAGGATGGGAGAGGGCGGCGCGGTGGTGCCAGGCCATGGCTATGCCAGCCGTATACAACACCAGCAATATCCAGGGCATGATACGCCGGGCACGTTTGCCAATCGCACGTTCCATGGTGTGCATAGTGTCGCGCGAGACCTGGCGTCGAATGCCTTCCAGAATAATGACTTCAAAAAACACCGTACCCACAAACAGGATGGCAGCAAACAGGTGAAGCGTAACAAGAACAGAGTAAGTCATGAGGGTACCTGCAGCCGGTCCGGTTAATAGCATGAATGGGGTACGTATTCATGCTGGCACGGAACCGGCTGCACTGACCTTGATACGGATCAAGAAGTTTGAGGTATCAAGAATCCTCTTGCTTGTCGCCGCTGTCGGCACCCTCGCCGTTCTGGTCGTTTTTGTCGTTCTGTTCGTCGTCCTTGTCGATCAGCATCTCATCGTGTTCTGCCATATCCCAGGGCAACACGTTGGGCGACACATGCAGGAACTGCAGGTAGTTTTCAAAATGATCAAGAATATCGCTAATGAGTTCAGACTGGCTATAGCCGTAGACGTCGTAATCCAGGCCACCACGCTGCAGAAAGACTTCAGCACGGTAAAACCAGGTGGGTTCATCGTCATCGCTTTGCGACTGTGGTGCATTGGATGGATCAGCGAAGGCCGGCCGTTCATACTCGCGCAGCCGGATTTCGTATAAAAAGTCCAGTTGATCAGGCTTGTGGACCTCAACTTCAATGTAGGCCCGGCAAATTTCGTCGTCCACTTCTACCTTGGTGGGCCAGCCCTGTTCATTAAGGTTTTGGCTCAGGCGCCGCATGGCGGCAGGCACATTGTCCATGATGAACTGCGATACGGTTTCCTTGTCGGGAAATTCCACAATTCCTGCCAGGCGTTTTTTCCATGGGCTGGATGCTGCTCCGCTGCTGCGCACATGGAGCTGTTCAAGCGTTTGGTCACGGTGGGTTTCGATCACAAGCGCGCGCCACATGCCCAGTGCGGCAATCATCAGGATAATGGAAAACGGCAGCGCCGTGACAACCGTCATGCTCTGCAGGGCATTGAGCCCGCCGGCCAGCAGCAAAACAGCGGCCACCACGCCCTCGGAAATTGCCCAGAAGGCACGCTGGCTAGCCGGGGTGTTGGCGATGCCCCCTGCGGCCAGCGAATCAATGACTAGTGATGCCGAGTCGGACGAAGTGACAAAAAACGTCACAATCAGCACAACGGTAATTGCCGACACAATGGAAGTGAGCGGGAGCTGTTCCAGCATTCTGAATACAGCGATAGCGTTGTCTGCCTGCACGTAGCCAATGAGAGCGGTATAGCCTTCGTTGAGGATCATGTACAGGGCTGTTTCGCCAAATACAGAAAACCAGAAAAAGGTGAAGAACGTGGGCACGAGCATGACGCCAACCACAAATTGGCGGATGGTGCGGCCACGGCTGATCTTGGCAATAAACAGGCCCACAAAAGGTGCCCAGGCAATGGTCCAGCCAAAGATGAACAGGGTCCAGTTACCGATCCAGTCACTGCGGACGTAGGCTTGCAGATTAAACGTGCGCTCGACAATATTGTTTAGGTAGGCACCCGTGTTTTGAAGAAACGTTTCCAATATGAAAATGGTGGGGCCTGCCAGAAAGACGAACAACATGAGCGACGTGGCCAGAAACATGTTGAGCAGCGATAGGTTCTTGACGCCCTTGTCCAGACCTGCCACCACAGAAAACAGCGCCAGCCCGGTAATAAGCGCAATGGCAATGACCTGGACCGTGTGGTTGATGGGTATGGCCGGCCACAGATAATTGAGTCCGGCGTTGATCTGGATGACAGAAAGCCCCAGTGTGGTGGCCAAGCCAAACATGGTCCCCAGAATAGCCACGATGTCTACGGTATGACCAATGGGCCCGTAGATACGTTTTCCAATAAGCGGGAACAGGGCGGAGCGCATGGATAGCGGCAGCCCGTGACGGAACGAGAAATATGCCAACACCAGCCCGACCAAGCCGTAAATGGCCCAGATATGAAAGCCCCAGTGGAAAAAGGCAATTTGGATGGCCTGTTTGGCAGCGTCCACCGTTTCGGCCGCGCCAGCCGGCGGCTCAGCGTAGTGAAGGACGGGCTCTGCCACCCCAAAAAACAGCAATGCAATGCCGTAGCCGGCAGAAAACAGCATGGCAAACCAGGCTGGAAAACTGTACTGTGGCTGAGCATGCTCGGGCCCCAGCTTAATGTTGCCCCATTTGCTGATGGCCACCAGCGTAATGAAGACAAGAAACATGGCAACCGCCAGCATGTAAAACCACCCGAATGTCTGGGTGACATACGCCAGCATGTTGGCGAAGGCTTTACCGGCCAGGGAAGGGTTGCTGATGGTGCCAATAACCAGCAGCAGAATGATGATGACTGCCGGAACAAAAACCGGAACCAGAATTGTGGATCGCCAGCCAGTACGGGCGGTATTTTCGGTTGCCATCGTGCCTCCGTTATTTTTCAGGTCTTCACGTGATTTGTATTATTCCGTATTTATTGAGCCCAGACAGGCAAGAACTGTCAGGGCGTTGTTTTTCTGCTTTACCGGGGCCAGCTGCGTTGCTATGCGGACAGGTGTTGTTGCAAAAATTCCTGCGACCGGTCATTGGCCAGTGTGGCGGCTTCTTCGACCCAGTTGGCGCCTTCCGGGCGGGCAAAGGCGTGGTCGCAACCCATATAGACGTGCGATTCCCAGTCGGGGCGCTGGGTGGCCTCGTCCAGGAGTTTTGCCCGCACGGCTGGTGGCACATAGCCGTCCAGCTCGGCAATATGCAATAAGGTCGGTGCCGTATTTGCCGGCAGGTTGGGTACAAACTCCTCAAGCCCGACACCATAAAAACTGACAGCACAGCGAATGGGA
This sequence comes from Castellaniella sp., assembly GCA_027324645.1. Taxonomy (GTDB): domain Bacteria; phylum Pseudomonadota; class Gammaproteobacteria; order Burkholderiales; family Burkholderiaceae_B; genus JAJYRX01. Next base: position 4,847 of record DAHVSI010000090.1, read on the forward strand.
CTGGCTTCGGCCATCTTGACCACCATGCGTCCACCAAAGCAGTAGCCCATGGACCCGATGCGGTCGTGTCCGGCATGGCTGGCCAGCCATTGGCGCGCCAGGTCCAGATCTTGCACTGCAACTTCCTGGTCAACTGCCTGCATGAGGGCAACGCCTTGCGAGAATTCTGCCTCGACTCGGGGTTCGAGTTCGACATTGCGTTCCTGGCGCCAGAATAAGTCAGGTACCAGAACGTGATAGCCGCGGGCGCTCCATTGCTGCGCCAGGGTACGCATGGACTGGTTAATGCCAAAAATTTCCTGAATCATGACGATGCCGGGTGCGTCCGTTGTGCCAGCTTCGCAGAAGTAGGCGTCAAAGGACTGGCCATCGGCGGTTGTTAACTGAATAGTAGATGCCATAGTGATGTCCTCCTGTTTGGGTATTCAGCGTAGCATGGTTGCATAACGTGCCATTTGCTGTTTACTGGTTACAGAGTCGGCCCTTAGGCGGGGCTGGGGAAGGTTCCGTCCACCATGAATTGTTCAATAGAAAAATGGACGAGTTCAGTGGTGCCTGCTTGTTTGAACAGGACTTGCTCGGCGGTCAGTTCGCACAGCCAAGACGTGAGTTGAGCAGGCTTTTTGGTGCTAAGTGCTTGTGGTGTGTACAGTGCGGCGCACAGGCCGCCGGTTGCAGACCGGGCCGAGACATATTCAAAGGCTGCCACACCGGCTTCGCGCATGGCCGTGCCTAATTGTTGGCAGGCGGTATAGCTGGCTGGGTGGCTAAGCTGGCGCTGGTGCCGGCTGAAAGGCGGCTGCTGCAAGCGTATGCCCAGGGGTGTGCGATAGCGCGCGCTAAACAGAGTGTGTTCTGAATGGATGGCCGGCTTAATGGGTGTGCCTTGCATGGATTGCCAGAAGACAAAACGGTAGTAGGCAGACTCGGCCAGTGTGGTAGGGATATCTAGCCCACCATAAAGCAGTGCGGGCTGGTTGGGATCGCCAAAGCGCGAGCCATGCTGCAAAGGTGGGTAACGAAAGGGGGTTTGCAACAGGTAATGCAAGCCGGGGCGTTTGGCAACAGCTGGCTTGACGTCTTCCAGCATCTGCTCAAGCAGGTCTTGCTCTTCCAGAGTATCCACATAGCTCATGGTGGCGATTTGCTGCTGGCTTTCGACCAGGCGCCAAAGTTGGCCGCCAATAGGTTGTATTTGGGCCGTGCCGTCGCATCGGACCCAGATGTTCATACCTTGCCTCGTATGGCGTCCACAAAACGCAACACCGTCATCAGGCCCTGGATGGTTTGTATTTGTTGGGCGGGCACACCACCGGTTTGGTTATTAGGTGTGCGCATAAAATGTCGGATCCAGTCAGCATCGCCGCCGGTGAGCGTGAATAAGGCTCGTGCCATGCGCACAAGCAGCAAAGCCAGTTCCCCTGATTTGGACGCCGGGTCAAGCGTGCCTGCTTGCTTCATGCGGCTGATGGCGGTGCGGTGCACGCCAATCACACCGGCCAGATCTGCCTGGGTGAGCCCGAGTTGCCCGGCTGCATTCAGGACTGCCTTGGCCAGCACGGCCGCCTTGTCCGGCTCAGGCTTGGTAGCAACAGTCATGATGGTTTGCCCTGTTTTAAATGTGCACAGTGATCATATTGTAGCATTTTTGTGCAAAACCATCACGCTGTTGCTGTTGCTTGGCTTAAATTAAATCAGGTCAGATTCCTCAAGAAACTGTTTGGCGGCGTCGCGGATAGCTGTCTTGTCTACATCCACACTCGCGTTCAGCCTGGCCATGGCGTCGTCGTCCAGAACCGCCGACAGGCTATTGAGCACGTCAGCCAGCTTGGGGTTGTTTTCCAAGACCTCCTCGCGCACGACAGGTGTGAGGGCATACGCTGGGAAAAAGTGTTTATCGTCTTCCAGGACCAGGAAGTTGAATGCTGGAATACGACCATCGGTTGCAAATACCAGGGCAACGTCTACTTGCTCGTCACGCAGTGCCTGATAAGTCAGGCCTGTGTCCATGCGTTTTACATTGGCCCGACCAAATTCAAAGCCATACGTTTCCTGCATGGGCTTCAGGCCATCCGGACGTGCTGCAAACTCGGCGTTGGACGCAAACGTTAGGGTTTCTCCGTCATTGACCGTATCCGCCAGGTCGCTAAGTGTCGTGATATCTTTTTCCTCGGCGTCGTCCTGGCGCATGGCCAATGAGTAGGTGTTGTTGGCCTCAGACGGTTCCAGCCAGACCAGACCTTTTTCAGCATCCAGCTTTTTGACGGTGTCGTAGGTCTCTTGCTGCGTCATGCGGTCTTCTATCTTGTTGTAGGTAATGAGCGAGGTGCCGGTGTATTCCCAGTAGACGTCTATCTGGCCGTTTTCTTGCGCCTTGCGCAGCACCGCACTGCCCATGCCGGCGCGGGTGTCCACATCCCAGCCCTCGGCTTCCAGCAATTGGGTGGTCATTTCCGCCATGATCTGCTGTTCGGTAAAGTTTTTGCCGCCTACGACAATGGAGTCAGCGGCGGCCATGGTTGGTGCCCCAATGGCCAGACTAAGCGATAGGGCTTGCAGTAGTTTGCGAAGGTTCATTGTGTTCTCCTTGTTGGTATCCGTGTGGGCGTGCCGCGGTTATCGCAACGGGTTAACGCCCCGCGGAATCAGTACGAAAGCGATGCCGGCAATAAGGGTATCGACCACAATCGCAAGTAGCGCGGTGGGGATGGCGCCTGCCAGCATCATGGTGGTTTCGTTAAGGTCTATACCCGTAAAAATCAGTTCGCCCAAGCCGCCTCCGCCAATCAGGAATGCCAGGGGTACGGTGCCAATGTTAATGGTCAGGGCGGTGCGCACGCCTGCAAAAATCACAAACAAGGCATTGGGTATTTCTACCTTGGTGAGAATTTGCCATGGTGTCATGCCAATGCCCCGTGCGGCTTCCAGCAGCGCTGACGATACGGAGATCAGCCCCGAGTATGTGTTGCGTACGATGTACAGCAGCGACGCCAGCCATAGGGCAAACAGTGCCGGCAGGGTGCCGATGCCCAAAAACGTCATGGACAGCGCCAGCACAGCCAGGGTAGGGATGGTTGTGCCAATGTTGAGCACCTGCATGACGGCTTCCGAGACCCCACGTATTGGGCCGCGGGTCAGGATGATGCCGACGGGAATGCCAATCAGAATGGCCAGGCCGCCAGAAACCAGGGTCAGCTCAATATGCTGGACGCTCAGAAAGAGTACATCTTCCTGATACAACATCAGGTCTGTCAATAGCGTGCCTTGTGCCAGCCACGACATGCCCAGCGCCACCGCGACAAATGTCAGCATGGCGCGTTTAAGCCAGACGGGAGTCATGAGCATGGTGCGGCCACTCATGCGTCAGCCAGCTGCTCGGCAGGCAGGGTGCCGTCGCCTAGCGCCCGGCTAATGTCTTGCAGCGTAATGGACCCACGGAAGTGACCGGCATCATCAACGCAGGGCAGCCACGATTGCTGATGGTCCAGCATCAGCGAGATCGCGGTACGCAAGTCGTCTTCGGGATGCGCCTTGACGCTTACCGGATCCCAGCCGGACAAGGTGCCATTACCGGCCATCCGGTCTTGGTGGGCAATGCCAAGAAGCTCGCCCTGCTGGTTGATTACTGCGGCGCTGCTCAGGCGCGCCTCGGCAATCAGCTGCCGGGCCTGTGCCAGGCTGAAGTCAGGCTGCAATGTCAGGGATTGTGCGTTCATGGCCTGGGCGACACGCGTCAGAGGCAGCCGTTTAAGCGTGCGGTCATGGCCGACAAAGTCTGCAATAAAGTCGTTGGCTGGTTGCGCCAGTATGTGGTCGGGGGTGTCAAATTGCTCCAGCCGTCCGTCCCGGAATAATGCAATCACGTCCCCCATCTTGACGGCCTCGTTAATGTCGTGGCTGACAAAAAGTACTGTTTTGCCCAGTTTTTCTTGCATGGTCAGGAACTGGTCCTGAATAGCTGATCGGTTGATTGGGTCAATGGCCCCAAAGGGCTCGTCCATGAGCAAGACAGGGGGATCGGCCGCCAGCGCGCGGGCCACACCAATACGCTGTTGCTGACCGCCCGACAGTTCATTGGGATAGCGTGGCGCAAAGGTGTCAGGGTCCAGCGCCATCATGTCCAGCAGTTCCTCGGTGCGCGCCGCAATGCGCTGGCGTGACCAGCCCAGGAGACGGGGAACCACCGCAATATTTTGTGCCACGGTCATGTTGGGAAACAGGCCGGTCTGTTGTATGACGTAGCCGATGTTGCGCCGTAGCGTCATGCTGTCATAGTCGGTTGTGTCCTGACCATTGATAAAGACCTTGCCCGACGTGGGCATGATCAGGCGGTTGATCATTTTTAGCGTAGTGGTCTTGCCGCAGCCCGATGGCCCCAGCAGGACACAGGTCTGGCCCTCTTCAACGCTCAGGGTGACCCGGTCAGCCGCAACGGTGCGGCCTTGTCGTGATTCGAAAATCTTAGTGAGTTGCTCCAGTCTGATCATAGGCTTGCTCAGGTTGTTACACGGTTAATCTGCACGCCGGCCGGTGTGAGCCGCTTTTGCAGCCACCACAGGCACAGGTCGACCACAATAGCCAGCAGGCTGATCGCCACTGCGCCGGTAATAAGCTGGCGCGGATCAGTTTGTGAGATGCCGCGCGTAATGTAGACCCCCAGCCCGCCGGCGCCAATGTAGGCGGCAATGGCCATGATGCCGATGTTCAGCACCGCTGCGCTGCGCACGCCCGCCATGATGACGGGCGTAGCCAGAGGGATTTCGATTTGCCACAAGCGTTGCCGTGAGCTCATGCCCATGCCGCGGGCCGCCTCACGCAAGGCCGGATCCACATTATTGATGGCTGTGTAGGTATTGCGCACGATGGGCAGCAGCGAATACAACAAAACGGCAATGACGGCCGGCACATAGCCAATGCCATGCCCGACTTTGGACAGGACCGGGATCATCAGCCCAAATAGTGCAATGGACGGGATGGTCATCAGCACGGCGCCGGCGTACAGGACCGGACCGGCAGCCCGCGGATGACGGGTAATGGCAATGCCAAGCGGCACGCCCACCAGAATGGCCAGGCCGATGGCAACAGCAATGAGCGAGACATGCTCGCCGGTGCGATAGACGATATCGTCAAGGTTTTGTACAACAAATAGCCATATTTCCACGCACTGCTCCAGAATAAGGCGACAGCATGGGCCCGGCCGCGCCGCAGCCACAAAAAAGGTTCAGGGTGTGTGCCCTGCAGGCTGTAGTCGCCGAGGGCAAAACGTTGGCAATAGCCAGGATGGCGCCAAACGCTTGGGTTTGTAAGGTTTTGATTCTAAATAGTTAGCCCACTTACTGTACGCGCTGGCGCCGGCTGCGTCAACTGGCTTGTGCGCCATGGACCTATTGGCGCCGGGCGGGAGCCGGGTGGTGCGTGTGGGACAAACGGCAGGTGGGTATGGCCAGGCCTGGCGGCGATCGCCTCCTGGCCACTTAGGTTGCTAGAGGTTATTCAACAGACAGATTGACGTCAATGTTGTTTTGCGTGGCATTGGAGTAGGGGCAAACCACATTGGCTTTTTGTACCAGCTCTTGCAAGGTGTTGTTATCGACACCCGGTGCAGAGACGGTCAGGTCAGCTTTTAAGCCAAACCCCGTATCGATGGGCCCAATACCAACCTCGGCCTTCACGCTGGTGTTTTCTGGCAGGCTCACATCCTGCTTACCGGCAACCAGCTTAAGGGCGCCCAGAAAACATGCGGCATATCCGCTGGCAAATAGCTGCTCCGGGTTGGTGCCCGATCCGCCGCCGCCACCCAGCTCGGTCGGGGTGGATAGGTTGACTGACAAACGTCCGTCGTCGGTTGCGGCACTTCCCTCACGTCCGCCGGTTGCCGTGGCGCGGGCGGTATACAGAACTTTTTCTGGTGACATGGTGGGCTCCTGAAGCAAAAAAGAAAAAAGTCAGGCAATGCACGCGGACGCAGCCGGGTGCATTCCTGTACTGCCCATTCTAGACCTCAAGCGTGGGACAATACCAGGTGGTCAATTGGCTCTGTCATTGATGAGCCTGATGAAGGGCGCTGGCACTGGCCTCAAGACCGATGAGGTAAGGTTCCAGGTTGGCAACGAACGGCATTACCTGATCGTGCTGCAACGTATAGCGCAAGTCGGATAAAAGCTGATTAATGAACAATCAGAACCGGACAATCTGACAGCTGCGATACTTTATGGCTCACACTACCTAGCATAAGGCCTTTAACACCATCCAGACCTCGGCTGCCTATTACGATAACGTCTATGGCGTGGTCTTTTGCGTAACGTAAAATCTGATCGGCTGGATCACCTTCTTTGATGATTGTGTTGATCTCTACCGATTCATTTGCTGCCTGATGCAAAGTCTCGGCCGCATCATCAAGCAATTTATTGGTGCTGCTTTTCATTTCTTGCATAGCAGCTTCTGGTAAAGATCTGGATACATAAGGGTATGCAGCGGCGAACTTGTTCTTTATGACGCTGATCAAGGTAATCTGAACTTTTGGTTGATTGATAACAGCCAATACGGATTGCAAGATCTTTTCATTCGGGCCAGTTGCGTCCAGGGGGGGCTAAAATTTTATTGAACATATAACCTCCTTATTATTTGCATCGTTGAAGGCCGC
>DAHVSI010000109.1 GCA_027324645.1 Castellaniella sp.
TAATCACTTCTTGTATGCGGGGGTTGCATTTGTTGCCTTTTTATCGTCGCATTGGTATGGGCCTGGCGAGGCCGGGCAGCAGGTGGCTTGTTGCGATGCTGACGCTGGCCGGGCTACTGACTGCCTGCACGCCACAGCCCGTGAACAGTCCCTACACCAAGGGGCGTGAGCACGACAACATCCTCTACACCGCCTTTACGCAGCGCTCGCCCAAGTTCCTGGATCCGGCCAGTTCCTATTCCACTGACGAAACCCCGTTTACCTACTCCATCTACGAACCCCTTTACGGCTACCATTATCTGAAACGGCCCTACGAACTGGTTCCACGGGCGGCCGAATCCATTGATCCGCCACGCTACCTGGACAGCGATGGCAATCCGTTGCCAGACGACGCACCGGGGGATGCTGTCGCCATCAGTGAATACCGCATCGCCCTCAAGCCAGGCATCAAGTTTCAACCGCATCCGGCGTTTGCACGTGATGAGGCCGGTGAATACCGGTACTGGCCCATGGATGCTTCTGACATCGATGGGCGCTTTGGGATGGGGGACTTTTCTCATACCGGCACGCGCGAGCTCACCGCCCACGATTACGTCTATGCATTTCGGCGGCTGGCCAGCCCCCGGGTCATCTCTCCCATCTTCGGCTTGCTGGCCGAGCATATTGAGGGCATGCGCGACTATGGCAATCAACTGCGCGAGGCAGACCAGACTGCCCGGGAAACGGCAGGGGTCAACAGTCGTCAACAATGGCTGGATTTGCGCGAGCAGGGTTTTGACGGGGTCCAGGCGCTGGATGATCACACGCTGCAGATACGCGTGCTGGGCAAGTATCCACAGTTCAAGTACTGGCTGGCCATGACGTTTACAGCCCCGGTGCCGTGGGAGGCCGACCGTTTTTATCATCAACCTGGGATGGCAGAACAAAATCTGTCATTGAATACCTGGCCGGTGGGCACCGGGCCGTATATGCTGACCGAATCCGTTATCAACCGTCGTCACGTGCTGTCGCGTAATCCTAACTTCAGAGGCGAGCCCTACCCGTGTGAAGGTGAGGCTGGCGATGAACAGGCCGGCTTGCTGGCCGATTGTGGCAAGCAGACGCCTTTTATCGATCGCATCGAGTTTTCCCTTGAAAAAGAAAGCGTGCCCCTGATGGGCAAGTTTTTGCAGGGTTATTACGATATCCCCGAAGTGGGCCGTGGAGATTACGGTGTGTCCATGCAGGTGGCGGCGGGGGATTATGTTGAAAAAGCCGAACTCTATGCGGACCGCAATATACAAATTCGCAGTGCGACGGCCGCGCAGCAATTTTATCTGGGCTTTAACTGGCTGGATCCTGTTGTAGGGGAAGGCGATACGCCAGAACAGAAAGAACGGAATCAAAAACTTCGCCAGGCCATCAGTATTGCTTTTGACTGGGAACAGTTTGTGTCCATCTTCCAGGACGATCAGGCACAGGTGGCTCATGGACCGGTACCCCCAGACGTACTGGGCTACCAGCCGCTACCCGAGGGCATGAATAACCAAGTGTATGAAGAAACAGATGGCCGGGTGCAGCGGCGCGACCTTGACGAGGCCCGGCAGCTGTTGAAAGAGGCCGGCTATCCCGATGGACGTGACGAAAAAACAGGCAAGCCGCTTATTTTGCATTTCGATTCTGCTGGCGGAACTGGCTCCAGCGCCATGCTCGACTGGATGCGAAAACAGCTGGCACAAATAGATATTGAGCTTGAAATTCGAGCTACCGACTACAACCGTTTTCAGGACAAAATGCGTCGCGGGACCGCCCAGATGTACATGTGGGGTTGGGTTGCCGATTATCCTGATGCCGAGAACTTCTTGTTTTTACTGTATGGCCCTAACGCCAAGGTGGAAAATGGGGGTGAGAACGCATCCAACTATCAAAGTGACGAATTTGACCGGCTGTTTGACGAGATGCGTTTTTTGGACGACGGACCGGAAAAGGAAGCCATTATTCACCGCATGATCAAGATCGTCCAAAAAGACGCGCCGTGGATGTTCGGCTACTTCCCAAAATCCGGTGGCGCCTGGCATGGCTGGGTTGCCAATGCCAAACCAACGCAAATGGTGCGCAATACCCTGCAGTATTACCGGATTGATCCTGAACTCAGGGCCCGTTCTATCCAGTCATGGAACGCCCCTGTCTGGTGGCCGCTATGGTTGCTGCTGGGCTTGTTATCGGCCGGCGCCGTGGCAGTCATGTGGCTGGCATGGCGGCGTGACCAGTCCGTGGTTGCTGCACCCGCAAAGGACGTCCGCTAATGATCAACTACATCATCCGGCGGCTTGTTTATGGTGTGTTCATTCTATTGGGCGTGAACCTGCTTACCTTTGTGCTGTTTTTTGCAGTGAATACGCCTGACGACATGGCCCGTCTATCTATTGGTGGGCAACGCGTCAGCCAGGAGGCCATTGAGAAATGGAAAGTCGAACGCGGCTACGACAAGCCGTTGTTTCACAATGTCGAGCATACGGGCACCCAAGCCTGGACGGACACTATTTTCTATCAGCGTTCGGTGCCGTTGTTACGCTTTGACTTTGGTTTTTCGGATGAAGGCCGCGATATTGGCCACGAAGTAAAGTCCCGTATGGGCCCCAGTCTGGCACTTGCCATACCTACCTTTTTGCTGGGTCTGGGCGTCAGCGTGTCGTTTTCCCTGATGCTGGTTTTTTTCAGGGGTACACGGCTGGACTTTGCCGGCGTTGTGTTCTGCGTGGTGTTGCTGTCTATCTCAGGTCTTTTCTACATCATTGCGGGGCAGTGGCTGTTTGCCAAGGTATTGCGCTGGGTTCCCTATTCCGGGTATGTCGAAGGCTGGCAAAGTATCCGTTTTCTGGCATTGCCGGTTTTGGTTGGCATATTGTCGCGCCTGGGTGCTGAGTCGCGGTTTTATCGAACACTGTTCATAGAAGAAGCGGGCAAAGACTATGTACGCACAGCCCGTGCCAAGGGTTTGAGCGAGCGTGCCGTGCTGTTTGGGCATGTGTTACGTAACGCCATGCTGCCGATCCTGACGGGAACAGTGTCGACTATCCCTTTATTGTTCATGGGAAGCCTGATTGCCGAGTCTTTTTTTGGCATCCCCGGCTTGGGCAGCTATACGATCGATGCCATTAATGCCCAGGATTTCTCTATTGTGCGGGCCATGGTGTTCTTAGGCTCCTGTCTGTACATTGTGGGCCTGATTCTGGCCGACATTTCCTATACCTTTGCAGATCCGCGTGTGCGGTTCGAGTAGCCTATGCCCAAATTCGTTTTTCTCTGGACGGATGTTTTTGTGCTGCTGCTTGTTGCAGGGCTGGTTGTGTACGGCTGGCATGTGCATCGCAGTGCGGCATTGCGCTCGGCATGGGGCAGTGTGGCCCGTACCCCGTCGGCAATGTGCGCGGCAGTGATTCTATCTTCATTTGTGCTTGTGGGCGTGCTGGACTCCATTCATTACCGGCCTGTCCTGCCGCCGCTCACGGCCGATGATCAGGCCACCGAAAGTCAGGAGGCCGCCAATACAGCAAACAATGAAAGGGCGTATTCGCCTGTGCTGCGATCGGCACTTGACGATCTACTGGGTTTGACCCAGCTCGCTAACCGGGAAGACACTTATTCGGCACCCCTGGCTGTCCGCCAGTTCACTAAAGAAACTGAACTTATTGATGGTGAGCCTGTCCGGGATTACCCGCGGCTAACCCATGCAGGCAGCTTACTTGATGACGAGGCGGACCATGCTTCCGACGTTAAGGCCCGTACGTTAACTGGCCTGGCCGCTGGTCTGGCGCTTGGCGTCGTCCTGGGCGTGGTCATGACATTAGTACATCGTGTGCGCCAACCCACCCTGAAACAGGCGCTATCCTGGTGGTGGCATGGGCGGGGTGGTGTGCCGTGGCGCGCCATGTGGTTCACGACGGCTATCCTGTTGGTATTGCTGGCCGTCGCACTGAGTCTGAGCGTCAACTATCATGTGCTGGGTACAGATCGCACAGGTAACGATGTGCTGTGGCAGTCGCTTAAAAGCATCCGGACAGCGCTAGTGATAGGCACTCTGACAACGCTGGCCATGCTGCCACCCGCGTTGGGTTTTGGCATTGCCGCCGGCTATTTCAAGGGCAGGGTAGACGACGTCATTCAATATATCTACACCACGCTCACTTCCATTCCCGGCGTGCTGCTGATTGCGGCTGCTGTGCTTATGATGCAAGTCTATATTGACACGCATGCCGAGCTCTTTTCCACCGTTGCGTCCCGTGCGGATTTGCGTTTATTCATGTTGTGCCTGATTCTGGGCTTGACTGGCTGGGCCGGACTATGCCGGTTGCTGCGCGCCGAGACACTCAAATTGCGCGAACTGGAATATGTGCAGGCGGCCCGTGCCTTTGGCATCAGTCATTGGGGCATCATGCGTCGCCACCTGGTGCCTAATGTCATGCATATTGTGCTGATCACATTGGTGCTGGAATTCTCTGGCCTGGTGCTTTACGAGGCTGTGCTGTCGTACTTGGGCATTGGGGTGGACCCCAGCATGAATTCGTTTGGCACCATGATTGATGCGTCACGACTTGAAATGTCGCGTGATCCGATGATTTGGTGGAACTTGCTGGGTGCCTTCGTGTTTCTGCTGGTGCTGGTGCTGTCTGCCAATTTGTTTGCCGACGCCGTGCAAATGGCGTTTGACCCCCGTACCCGACGGTTCAAGCCACAGGTGATTCAGCCGCCAGTGGCACTGGAACCTAGCGGTTCCGACACAGCAGGACTCTCTGCAAAGCGTACGCACCATGACTGAATCCGTGCTTGATATCTCCGATTTGTCTGTTGCCATCGCCAGCGACCAGGGCGTTCGCGAGGCTGTCCACGAGCTTAGCCTGACTATTCAGCGTGGCGAGACCTTTGCCCTGGTGGGCGAGTCAGGCTGTGGCAAAAGCATGACGGCACTGGCCCTGCTCAGGCTGCTGCCTGACGCTGGCTGGCAGGCAGGCGGGAGTATGCGACTGGGGAATCAATCGTTGAACACATTATCTGAGCGGGACATGCGTGGCGTCCGTGGCGCACAGATTGGTATTGTGTTTCAGGAGCCCGCCACCAGTTTGAACCCTGTGCTCACTATTGGCCGACAAATTACAGAAGTGTTGCGACGCCACACATCGCTACGGGGTCGTGCGCTGACTGAACGTGCCGTGGCTTGGTTACGACGTGTTGGTATTGTGCAGCCCGAGAACCGGTTGCATGACTATCCCTTTCAGTTTTCTGGCGGACAGAAGCAACGCATCATGATCGCTATTGCTCTGGCCGCGGAGCCAAGACTGCTTGTGGCGGATGAGCCGACCACTGCTTTAGACGTGACGGTGCAGGCACAAATCCTTGACCTGCTGGCAACCATGCAGCGCGAACTGGGACTAGCGATTTTGCTTATTACGCACGACCTGGCTGTGGTACGGCAGGTCGCCGACCGGGTGGCGCTCATGCGGGCCGGAAAAATCCTGCTTACTCAGCAGGCTGACGAGTTTTTTGCCCGCCCAGCCCATGAGTACGCTCGCGAGTTGTTGGCTGCGGTGCCAAGTCTTGATAAGCGCGGCCAGCAATTATCCGTCGAACAACCCACCCGACCCGATGCTCTACAGCACAAGTCTGATGGCGCTCGTTCTCCTATTCTGTCCGTCGCGCAACTGTGCGTTTCGTATGTCAGAAAAAGAGGCCTGCTTGCCAGGGCAAGTCAGATTACGCCGGTTGTCCAGAATGTATCGTTTGACCTGCATCGCGGTGAAACTTTGGCGCTGCTTGGCGAATCAGGCTGTGGCAAAACCACTATCGCCAAAACGCTCATGCGGTTGCTTGACGGCAATACCCGCATATCCGGCCAGGTGTTGCTGGATGGGCACGACGCCTTAAAGGCACGAGGACGTGCGCTGTGGGAACAAAGGCGTCGCATGCAGATTGTGTTTCAGGATCCTTTTGGCTCCCTGGACCCTCGCATGCTGGTTGGTGATATTCTGGATGAAGGGCTAAAGGCGTTGCGGCCTGGACAATCGCGCGCAAACCGTCAAGACTTGATCAACCGGTTGTTGGACCGGGTGGGTTTGCCGGCGAATACCCCTGACCGATACCCGCATGAGTTTTCCGGCGGGCAGCGCCAGCGGATCGCTATTGCCCGTGCGCTGGCACTTGAACCCGATGTGCTGGTATGCGACGAGCCCACTTCGGCACTTGATGTGTCCGTTCAGGCACAGTTGCTTGATTTGTTGCGTGAACTGCAAGCGGAGTTGAACATCGCTTATCTGTTCATTACACACAATTTTGGTGTGGTCGAATACCTGGCCGATCGGATTGCCATCATGGCAGAGGGAACGATTGTGGAAAGCGGGCCCGCCCTGAATTTGTTGCAGGCTCCCCAACATGCGGTGACACGCCAGCTGTTGGATGCCGTGCCCCGTTTATGATGAAGATACATTAATGAGTATGAAGGTATTTGACCTACAGTGCAGCCACGGACATGTGTTTGAAGGCTGGTTTCGCGGTGCGCAAGCCTATGAAGAGCAGCGTGACCGGGGGTTATTAACCTGTCCAGTCTGCGCGGACACCAACGTGGAGCGTAAAATATCAGCAGCGCGGCTCAACATGGGGCGCGGCCTTGCGCCAGAGTCTGGCCAGCCGCCCGCACAACAACACGCTAGCCGGCCCAATGAAAGTGAAGTGGCCACGCTTACTGGTATGCAGGCCAAATGGCTCGCGCACCTGCAGGAGGTTGTCAAACGCGCCGAAAATGTGGGTGACCAGTTTGCTTCCGAGGCACGCAAGATGCACAAAGGGGAAACTGAAGAGCGTTCTATCCGGGGTACAGCAACGGAAAAGGAAAAGCGGGAGTTGGCCGAAGAGGGCGTAAACGTTTTGCCGCTACCCGACTTTCTGGATGACAGCCAGCGCCACTGAAGTGGTGAACACTGGCTGCGCATTCAGATTGATGATCATGGAAGGCCGGTTATACACGGCTGCGATATTCGTGCGTGCGGGTATCAATTTCGATCTTGTCTCCGATGTTGCAAAACAGCGGCACCATGATCGTTAAGTCGTTACCTACCTGCGCCGGCTTGGTCACCTTGCCCGATGTGTCGCCCCGGACTCCTGGTTCGGTATACGTGATTTCACGCACAATAACGGTCGGCAGATTAACTGAGATAGGCTGCCCGTCGTAGAACACGACCTGGACTTCCATGCCTTCTTCCAGATAGCTCAGGGCATCGCCCATATTTGCTTCATCGACCTCGTACTGATTGAATTCCTCGTCCATGAAAACATATGAGGGTTCAGCATAGTAGGAATAGCTGCAGTCCTTGGTCTCAAGAATCACGACTTCGAATTTTTCACCAGCTTTGCACGTGGTTTCGCTAGCCGCATTAGTAAGCAGATTTTTTAATTTGAGCCTGACGACAGCAGCAGTATGCCTGCCGGATTTGGATGTGCTGTAGTCAGATTTTTGGACAATCAGCGGGCTGCCATCAATCATGACGACGTTACCTGCCCGTAACTCTTGTGCTGTTTTCATGGATAATCAAACCCTTATATAAATAATGTTATGTGAAGGGAGGAAGCTGGTGTGGCCCAACCCCAGCGGTTGCCTAGTGCAATACGATGGGCTCCATATCTGTTTCGTCCGGCAGTTGCGGGTGTTGCAGCTCGCCATCCGGGCCTGGAAAAAAGGGGGCGCCGCAATCTTCACACACTTCGACATCCATCAAGCCAGGCAATTTTCTGACTTCGGAAATGCCAGCCTCTTTGAGTACTGCCGTGATCTCGTCAATAACGGTGGGGCCGGGTGTGTCCAGGTGTTCTGCAAGGGCCTCTTCGCGCGATAGCAAGGGCCAGACGCAACCGTAGACCACGTCGTCATTGCCGCGCACGTTAAAGCCAATACGGTATTCTTGTATTGAATCTGTACCACAACCTGTAATGATTGCCCGCAGGTCTTTGCCCGGCAGATTGGCAGCCATTTGCAGCCAAGTCACTGCCGCCTGCATGACAACGGGGCGAATTTGGTGGTCGGCCTCGCGGTTGTTGGTGTAGTACGCGTCAGGACAAAGATGTTGTGTTTGGCAGCCTGTGAACAGGTTCGCCAAGATGGCTCTGGATGCCGATTCCCAGGCATCGGCAGCCTTGCGGCGACGATGGGTCAGCCTGGGGTCGGTTACCTGCCAGCGAAACAGTGTCCGGCCCCGTGGTACCACGATGACACCGACAATGAACCGGATGTCGGCCAGAATGCCTTCATTATCACTGGTCAGGGCTTCGTTGCTGACGCCCTCTATGCCCGCAGTTTGCCCGGTAAGCGCTGCATGGGCCAAGTGGGTTGTGAGCGCTCTGGTGCTGCGAAATGTTTGTGGCATTGCATCCACATTGAGCAGAGTGGGCATCACCTGAACATGGGCATGTTTGGCAGCCACGATATCGGTCACTGCCTGTTGCAGCGCTTGATAACGTGCATCACCCAGCTCGTTGCTTGGCAGCTGGTACCGCGTCCATGCCAGGATGGGTGCAGAGATCAGCAGGGCATCGTACCGTTTGCCTTCATGACTTAGTTGCACAGATTCGGTCAGAGTCTCTGCTTTTTCAATCAGAACCTCGTAGGCCTGTGGGTGCTGTGTCGATAACACCTCCAGGGCTTCTTCGATTGCCTTGTCGTGGTCATTCAGTAATATTTTTTCGAGATGATCGACCAGTTTTGTTTCCCACCAGCTGTCCTCTAGCTGACAGCCGGACTGGACCAGAGCTTCGGTCAGGGACAGAAGCTTTTGCACGTCGGTGGAAAGGTGGCTGGAATCAGAATTGGGCATAGTCATGCACTGCAAGATTCATCCTAAAGCATCTAGTGTAACGCCGCTGAGCCGGCCTGTGCCGGGGCGGCAAAATGCAAAGGGTACGCCACTCCGGCATGGAGCAGCGTACCCCTTCTGGCATCGGTACCCGCCGATGCCTGAGGCCGACATGGGCGTTAGACGCCAACCGAGTCGGCGATTTCCTGGAACTCTTCGATTTGATCGAAGTTCATGTAGCGGTAAATGGTTTCACCGTCTGCATTAATGACACCCATGTCTGCCAGATATTCTTCGCGCGTAGGGATACGGCCCAATCGCGAGCAAATGGCAGCCAGTTCGGCAGAACCAAGAAACACGTTGGCGTTCTTGCCAAGACGATTTGGGAAGTTGCGTGTGCTGGTGGACATGACCGTTGCGCCTTCCCTGACCTGTGCCTGGTTACCCATGCACAGTGAACATCCCGGCATTTCCATACGGGCACCCGCTGTGCCCAGTACGCCATAATGACCTTCTTCAGTTAACTGCTGTTGGTCCATCCGCGTTGGCGGGGCCACCCACAGTCTGACTGGGATGTCACGCTTGTCTTCAAGAAGTCGTGATGCAGCACGAAAATGCCCAATGTTGGTCATACAGCTACCAATGAACACTTCGTCAATCTCGGTGCCGGCAACATCTGACAGTGTTTTGACGTCATCAGGATCATTGGGGCAAGCCACAATCGGTTCTGTGATTTCCGTCAAGTCAATATCAATGACTGCTGCGTATTCGGCATCCGCATCCGGCTCAAGCAGCTGCGGATTATCCAGCCACTCTTGCATGGCCTGTATCCGGCGCGCCAGAGTGCGTTCATCTTCGTAGCCGTTGGCAATCATCCATTTG
>DAHVSI010000262.1 GCA_027324645.1 Castellaniella sp.
GTGGTACGACGATCACAGACCCCCCCACGCCAAAGACACCGCCCGTCGTACCGCCTACCACCCCTACCGGCGCAAACCACGCCAAACTGACCCGGCGACCCTCCGACTGCGGCCTTGCAGATCGTGAACGCCGATGCCGGCGACTAGTCTGCTGAAAATAAAACAACGCAATCAACAGGACAAAGAAGGCATACACGTACCTAAGCGTGATGGGATCCATACCCAGCGCCAGCCGTGCGCCTATCCAGGTAAACAAAACAGAGACACCGCCGCCCACTGCAGCGGCGGCAAGGTCCAGGCGATGGCGCTGATGGTAGTTTCGCAGCGTCACAATAACGGCGGGCAGCACCATGATCATGGCGGTCCCCTGCGCCATTTGCTGATCCATGCCCAATAACAGGCCCAGCAAAGGGATGGCCAACAGCCCTCCACCAATGCCCAGAACGCCGCCTGCAAAGCCGATGGCGCCACCAGCCAACAGACAAACAGTTGCCAGCCAGACCCCTGTCAAATGCCGCTCCGCATCATGCGCTCAAGCCTGCCTTAACCGCTCAATAGCCGTTTCGACCCGGTCCACCGCCCATACCTCCATGCCCTCAATCGGCTGCTTGGGTGCATTGGCCCGGGGAATCATCGCCTTACTGAAGCCCAGTTTGGCAGCCTCTCGTAGCCGCTCCTGACCCCGGGGTGCAGGCCGGATCTCTCCAGCAAGCCCTACCTCACCAAACACGACCAGCCCTTTTGGCAGACAGCGATTTTGCAGCGAGGACATGATGGCCAGCAACACCGGCAAATCGGCAGCAGGCTCGGTAATGCGTACGCCGCCTACAGCGTTTACAAAAACGTCCTGATCATGGGTAACCACCCCTGCATGCCTGTGCAACACAGCAAGCAACATGGCAAGCCGAGCGCTTTCAAGCCCTACGGACAGGCGGCGCGGGTTAGGTACATGAGCAGAATCCACCAGGGCCTGAATTTCGACCAGTAAAGGCCTTGTGCCCTCCTGCGTTGCCATGACGCACGACCCGGCAACCTCATCAGAATGTTCTGAAAGAAACAGTGCCGAAGGGTTGGTGACACCGCGCAAACCGTTGTCGGTCATGGCGAACACACCCAGCTCGTTCACAGCACCGAATCGGTTTTTGAACGCCCGGATGAGCCGAAAAGATGAATGGGATTCCCCCTCAAAGTACAGGACTGTATCCACGATATGCTCCAGCACGCGTGGACCTGCCAGAGACCCGTCTTTGGTGACATGGCCAATCAGGACCAGACTTATGCCGCTTTGTTTAGCTAATCGGGTCAGTTGCGCGGCACACTCACGTACCTGAGACACCGAGCCCGGTGCGGCACTGAGTTCGGCCGAATAAAGCGTTTGTATGGAATCGATCACGGCAACGTCTGGGCGTTCCTGATCCAGGGACGCCAGGATGGATTCAAGGCGGATCTCGGCAACCAGGCTGACGTCGGGAGTCACGACATCGAGCCGCTGTGCCCGCAATGCAACCTGCTCGGCTGATTCCTCGCCAGTTACATACAGTACCCGTGACGTACGAGAGAGCGAAACCAGGGTTTGCAGCAGCAAAGTGGATTTGCCAATACCCGGATCACCACCTATGAGCACGACTGCCCCGGCAACCAGTCCACCACCCAGAACACGGTCGAACTCTGGAATACCGGTGGGCGTTCTGGGACGCTCAGTGGCTTGTACATCTGCAAGACTGCGGACGGAAGTGGTACCCGCCAGGGGCTCAAATCGTGAGCTGCGTGGCGTCTCTATCGACTCCTCAAGCGTGTTCCAGCTACTGCATTGTGGACAGCGGCCCTCCCATTTTGCGGATGAAGCACCGCATGCTGAACAAATATACGTGGTTTTGCTTTTAGCCATAATGCCTGGATATAGAGGGCTTAACCGCCGACCATGGAACCGCCCCCGTCCACACCCAGGATTTGGCCGGTGATGAAGCCGGCTTCTTCGCGCAACAAGAACGTTACCGCCGCTGCCACATCGTCGGGCTGTGCCAGCCGCCCCATGGGGATAGCCTTGAGGGCTGCTTTTTCAGCCTGGCTGCCGTACGGGTGGTTTTCACGAAACAGTTCGGTGTCGACCGGCCCCGGGGCTACCGTATTAACGGTAATGCCAAAACTTGCCAGCTCAAGCGCCCAGGTACGGGTAAGCCCGTTCATGGCAGCCTTGGCAGCCGAATAACTGGTGCGATCCAGCGCGCCGTATGCCGTCCGGCTGCCAATATTGATAATGCGCCCCTGGCGTCTGGACTTCATGCCCGGAACAAACGTTTTAACGACCTGGACAGCTACCCGGACATTCATGTCGAGCGCTTCATACAATGCAGCAAGATCCAGGTCGTCAATTGGACCAGGCCGAACGACGCCAACGTTATTAACGACTGCGTCAATCGGATATTTTTCCCTGACCACACGCAACTGCTCTTCGGTCTGCCCGGCATCGGCCAGATCGCATGCATGGAGGTACCCCGGATAGTCAATGTGCTGCACATGCCTGGCCAGGCCCACAACATGAGCGCCTTCATCGGCCAGCCGCTGGCTGATCGCCCACCCGATGCCCCGGGTTGCCCCGGTAATCAGCACGCACTTGTCTTTCATGTAACCCGTGCTCCAATTGGTTTATAGAATGTGTCGTGGTACACGTTGCGCCACGGACGACATTAGTTCGTACCCGATTGTACTGGCACAGGCTGCAATGACATCGACCGATGGCCCGCCATCTCCCCAAAGAACGACCTCTGAGCCGGGCTCAATATCAGGTATGGACGTCAGGTCCACAACTAGCATATCCATGGATACACGCCCCAGAATGCGGGTGGCAACCCCATTGACCGTAATGGGCGTATTGGCCACGATCATGCGGGGATAGCCATCCCCATAGCCACACGCTACCACGCCCATTCGCATAGGTTCTGAAGCGACAAACAAGTGACCGTACCCAATTGCCTCCCCCGGCTCGATGTCGCGCACGGAGAGTATTTGCGCCTTCAGGGTTTGTGCTGGTTGCAGATCCAGGCTGATTGCTGAGCGGTCTGGCAGTGGAGAAACGCCATATAAACAAAGACCCGCGCGCACCCACTGTTGCCCGGTATTCGTGGTGGTTGTCCACATTTCCGGACGGAAAATACCCGCAGAATTACACATGCTGAACGGTCCATCCAAATCGGCTGTGGTGGCATCGAACAATGCCTTCTGATCCTCAGTCACCTGAACATCATCGTCAGCGCGCGCAAAATGCGTCATTTTGCCAACATCGCCCAAACGGCCGGCAGCTCGCATGGTTTGAGCCCGCGACCAGGCGTGAGGAAACTCAGCGGGCGACAAGCCCAAGCGGTTCATGCCCGTGTTGATCTTGAGGAAGATGGTCAATGGCCGTTCGGACTGATACTGCTCGAGCATATCGAGTTGATGAGGTGCATGAACCGCTGCCCATATGTCGTACTCATCCAGCACGGGTAAATCAGCGGGCTCAAAAAAGCCCTCGAGCAATAAAATAGGTTTTGTCCAGCCTGCCTTGCGACACCGTATGGCTTCGTCCAGATCAAGCATGGCCAGACCATCCGCACGTTCAAATGCCGACACGGCAAGTTCAATACCATGCCCGTAAGCGTCAGCTTTGATCACTGCCCAGATTTTAGGTTTGGGAACCTCGGCCTCGCGACTCGTAGTCTCCAGATACTGAAGCACGACATCAAGATTATGACGTAACGCTTGACGCGAAATGACTACGGATATCGGACGAGGCATGCGATTCTCCAGAACAGTTCAGGGACAAAGTCTAATCCAGTTATATACAATCCGTTAACTTGGGTCTTCCGATAGTTAACACCTCTAGACAACAGCCGGGCAATATGGCCGTCGATCATTACGAAAATTTTCCTGTCGCCTCCTTCCTTTTGCCGGCACGTCTGCGGCCGGCTGTACGCAACATTTACCGGTTTGCGCGCACAGCAGACGATATTGCCGACGAGGGCAACGCCAGCAGACAGGAACGCCAGAAAGAGCTTGAGCGGTACCGGCTGGCCGTACGGCATCTAGGAGCCGGCAACCCTGCGTCAGACCTGGACCCTGATCTGCAGTCTGTGTTTGTTCCGCTGGCCGAAACCATGCGCGATCACGACCTGCCAGCAGACCCATTCCTGGACCTATTGTCTGCCTTTTCACAAGACGTGGTTCAAACACGTTACGCTGACGATGAGGCATTGCTCGACTACTGCCGACGCTCGGCCAATCCGGTAGGCCTGCTCATGTTACATCTTTACGATGCGGTAAGACCAGAGCTGGTTGCGCTGTCCGATGCGATCTGCACGGGCTTGCAACTAACCAACTTCTGGCAAGATGTGGCCATCGACTGGCAAAAAGACCGTATCTATATTCCGCAGGATGCGCTCCGGCATCACAATGTTGATGAAGCACTGATCGCACGGGCCTGCCAAGGGCAGCAAGACCTGGCACGACAGGAGGCTTGGCAAAGCCTGATGGCAGAGCGTGTACAGCATGCACGGCAGCTTCTTTTGACCGGCTTGCCACTGGGGAAAAAACTCAATGGCCGCATTGCTTTCGAACTCAGAATGGTCGTTCATGGCGGCTTGCGGATTCTTGAACGACTGGACCTATTACACTATGACGTATTCCAGCGGCGCCCTACTCTTGGCAAGGCCGACTGGTTGCGACTATTTTGGCGTGCCCGCTAAACCATACCTTATACAGGCACCCCAATTAGCGTACGCCGTCCTTCTTTTCCTTTTGATTCATGACACCAGACGAATACTGCCAGGACAAAGCCGCTCAAAGCGGCTCCAGTTTTTATTATGCGTTCCTGTTCTTGCCACCGGAAAAGCGGCGCGCCATTACAGCGCTATACGCTTTTTGCCGCGAGGTGGACGATGTCGTGGACGAAACATCCGAGCCCTCGGTGGCGCGCATGAAGCTGGCATGGTGGCGCAGCCAGATCGAGGACCTGTTTGAACACGGCAAGGCCGAACACCCGGTCATGCAAGCCCTGCAACCGCATGTGGACCCATTTGACATCACTGCGGCACGCCTGCACGAGATTATCGAGGGCATGGAAATGGATCTGGATCAACACCATTACCATTCTTTTGACGAACTGAAAGTGTATTGTCGGCGCGCTGCCGGGGTCGTGGGCGAGCTGTCAGCAAGCATCTTTGGCTATTCCGACCCGGCAACACTGGCGTATGCCGATCAGCTTGGGTTGGCGTTTCAATTAACCAATATTATTCGCGACGTGGGCGATGATGCACGACGCGGGCGCATCTACCTGCCCATGGAAGAGCTTGAGCGTTTCAATGCGCAGCCTGAAGATATATTACAAGGGTCCCATACCGATGCGTTTGAGGCGTTGATGCGTTTTCAGACGGAGCGCGCCAACCAGCAATACCGTGACGCCCTGGCGATACTGCCTGAAGCAGACAGGCGTGCACAGCGTCCTGGCCTGCTTATGGCTGCCATCTATCATGCGTTGCTCAATGAAATAGCACGGGACGGATGGCATGTACTGAACCAGCGTATTGCCCTGACCCCGATTCGCAAGTTTTGGCTGGCCTGGAAAACATGGGTTACCGGCGGTCGTGGACTGGTGCGGCGGCTCTCCCCATGAAGCTGGCAATTGTTGGAGGCGGCTGGGCAGGGCTGTCAGCCGCCGTGACGGCCGCTGATCTGGGGCACACTGTCACCGTGCTGGAAAGCGCCCACACGCTCGGAGGGCGTGCCCGACGCGTTTCGTCCAGACGACTGAGCAAGACCATCGATAACGGTCAGCATATTCTCTTGGGGGCCTACCAACAGACACTCGAACTCATGCAGCGCATGCATCTTGATATAAATACGCTGTTCAGGCGTGATCTGCTTACACTGCGTTCGCTGGATGGTACCTATCAGCTGGCGGCCAGTAATGTTGCCGCGCCGCTGCACCTGCTTGTAGGACTGGTCCGCGCAAAAGGCCTTTCTGTGGCCGACAAGTGGGAATTGGCTCGAGCCTTCAGTTTATTGCGCTTGAAAAAATGGCAAACACCAGACGGACAGACCGTCCTAGAATGGCTAACAGAAAACTCACCATCCCTGCAGCTACGCCAACTATTTTGGCAGCCATTGTGCGTGGCTGCACTCAATACGCCCCTGGATGCGGCCTGTGCCCAACTGTTTGCCAATGTATTGCGTGACAGTATTGGGACGCACCGTCACGCCAGCGATATGTTGCTGGCGCGTACTGACCTGTCAGCATTGTGGCCGGATCAGGTCGCACGACTTGTACCCGCCCACGACGCAGGCAGTATTACCGTACAGACGGGGCATCCCGTACGCAAACTCGCCCTGCTGCCCTCGGCAAGCACGCCTGGCATTGCCATAGATGGTGAATATTTTGATGGAGCAATTCTGGCGTGCCCGCCCCCTTCCGCCCATCGCCTGCTTGGCCAGCTACCTTTAGAGCATGATGAAGACAAGACAGCCCATGGTTTGCTTGCAACCCTGAAAGACTTTGACTATATCCCCATTGCAACCCTGACTCTGGAACTTGCAGAACCATGGCGGTTACCGTTTCCCATGCTCATGCTGCGCGAAAATCCACAAAAAGACCAGTATGGTCAATGGCTGTTTAATTGCGCTGATTTCATGCATGCCCAAGACCATCAAACCGTACTGCAGGTGGTCATTAGTGATGCCCAGACGCTTACACAGATGCAGGGACAGGATGTCTGCGATGCCACGGTCAAGCAAATACAAGAACAATCCCGGCACTTACCGCCTATGCCGGCTGTCAAGGGCTTTGATCTGATTATTGAAAAACGGGCTACGTTCGCGGCCCGTCCGGGCTTGCAGCGTCCTTCAGTCCAGACACCATGGCCTGGTGTCTGGTTGGCAGGTGACTGGACCGATACGCATTATCCTGCCGTACTGGAAGGCGCTGTCATGAGTGGCAAGCGGGCCGCACAGGCGGCCCATATAGCGGGGCACGCTGTGTAGCCCCGCACACATAGCACAGCTAAATGGCGGCGTGCTGGCGAATGTAATCAGCCACCCGCTGGGCATCGCCAGGTAAGTTAACCACTTTTTGCGGCAGGTTTGACAGGTCCTTCAGGTGCGCGGGAACCGGCGCCTCAATCCCAATGGCTTCTTGCACAACCTCCGCAAACTTGGCGGGCAAGGCTGTTTCAAGCACAATCATGGGAATGCCATCTTCAACATAGTCGCGTGCCACATGCACGCCATCTGCTGTATGCGGATCAATGATTATGCCCGTTGCCTGATACAGCTGCCGGATGGTTGCCAACCTGTCAGCATGAGAGCTTGCGCCCGCCACAAACCCAAACTCGGTACAAAGCCTTGCCTGATCTTCGCTTAAGTCGAGCATGCCATCCCGTGCAAGCTGGGCCCAGGCCGCACCCACACGATCACCGTCCTGGCCTAGCAGATCAAAGACAAAGCGCTCAAAGTTAGAAGCGCGGGAGATGTCCATGGACGGGCTGGAAGTGGCGTGCGTATGGTCGGCCTGACGAGGGCGGTACACCCCTGTGCGGAAAAACTCCTCAAGCACATTATTTTCGTTTGTAGCCAAAACAAGCCGATGTATGGGCAGGCCCATACGGCGGGCCAGGTGTCCGGCCAGAATGTTGCCAAAGTTACCGGTTGGCACGGCAAACGAAACAGACTGTGAGCTCTGCTGAGTAGAGCGCAGCCAACCCCAGAAATAATAAACAATCTGCGCGGCAATGCGGGCCCAATTGATCGAATTGACAGCGCCCAAGTGATAAGCCTCTTTGAACTGTAGATCACCAGCCAAAGTCTTGACGATATCCTGGCAATCATCAAACACCCCTTCAATGGCCAGGTTATGAATGTTGTCGTCTTGAAGGGAATACATTTGCGCCCGCTGAAATGCACTCATGCGTCCTTTGGGAGATAACATGAATACCTGAACGCCCTTCTTGCCGCGTAACGCATACTCGGCCGCCGAGCCGGTATCGCCCGATGTTGCTCCAAGAATATTCAGGGTTGTGGCGCGCCTGCTTAGCACATATTCAAACACCTGCCCCAAAAACTGCATGGCGATGTCTTTGAACGCAAGAGTTGGTCCTTGCGACAAGCCCAGCAGCATAAGCCCTTCCTCGAGTGGCTTGACTGGCACGATATCGGGATGGGTAAAGTTGGCAGGATCGTAAGCAGCCTGCACCAATGACCTCAAGTCCTGAGCCGGCACGTCGGTAATGAACAGCTGCAAGATTTCAAAGGCAAGCTCGGCATAGGAGTGGTCACGCCAGGAATCAAGCTGGTCCGGCGTAATTGTGGGAAGAGCCACCGGCACGGTAAGCCCCCCGTCCGGCGCCAACCCTTCGAGCAGGATATCGGAAAAGGGCTGTGGCGCCATGCCGCCCCTGGTGGACTGGTACTTCATAGCAGTGCCTCGACACGCAGGCGAATCACTTCGGACAATACGAAAGGCAGTGCCTGTATTTGCGAGATGGCTGTGTCAACATCCCCTTCTACAGCCTGATGGGTCAAGAAGATAATGTCTGCCTGCTCATCGCCATAAGGCTGCTGAAACATGGAACCAATCGAGATGCCGGCATCGGCAAGCAAGCGTGAAATATCGGACAGAACGCCAGGACGGTCATGAACACGCAGCCGCAGATAATAGGCTGATTCGACCTGAGCCATTGACAGCACGGGTACATCAGACAACGCGTGCGGTTGAAATGCCAAGTGTGGCACGCGGTGATCGGGCGATGCACTGTGCAGACGCGTTACGTCAACCAAGTCCGCCACAACCGCTGATGCCGTGGGCAAGTCGCCGGCGCCCTGCCCGTAGTACAGCGTGGGCCCCACCACATCCCCTTCAACCAATACGGCATTCATGGCGCCTTCCACGTTGGACAGCAAGCTGTCGGTGGGAACCAATGTGGGATGAACCCGCAGTTCGATGCCTTCGCCATTGCGCCGGGTAATGCCCAGCAGCTTGATGCAGTAACCCAGCCTGTCGGCATGCACAATGTCTTCCGATGCAAGTGACGAGATGCCCTCGGTGTGCACTTTGTCGAACTGCACCGGAATGCCAAACGCCATGGAGGCCAGCAAGGCCAGCTTGTGAGCGGCATCGACGCCCTCGATGTCAAAGGTGGGATCGGCCTCGGCGTAACCCAGTTCCTGTGCCTGATCCAAAGCCTCGTCGAACGTGACGCCGTATGCCCGCATCTGGGACAGGATGTAGTTGGTGGTGCCATTGATAATGCCGGCGATCCACTGGATGCGGTTGGCGGCCAGGCCTTCGCGCACGGCCTTGATTATGGGAATCCCACCGGCAACAGCACCCTCATAGGCCACCATGACGCCTTTTTTATGCGCCGCTGCAAAGATCTCGTTACCGTGATTAGCCAGCATAGCCTTGTTGGCCGTCACGACATGCTTGCCTTGTGCAATGGCCTCCATCACCCAATCAAAAGCTTCTTCCTCGCCGCCAATGAGTTCCACCACAATGTCGGTGTTCGGGTCACGGACAACCGATAAACCGTCAGTCGTAACGTGCACGTCATTATTGAGCCATTGCCGAGCCTTGTCTTCATCGCGCACCGCAACAGACGTGATCTGCAGATTGCGGCCAGCACGACGGGCAATTTCTTCAGCGTTGTCATTCAGGACTTTCCATGTCCCACGGCCCACGACTCCCAGACCGAGCATTCCGATATTGAGTGGCTTCATGTAATTAATCCATCCTTGCGAAACATATCTTTGATACCCCGTACAGCCTGCCTGATCCGCTGTTCATTTTCAATGAGCGCAAAACGCACGTACTCGTCACCGTATTCCCCAAAACCTATTCCTGGTGAGACTGCAACCTTGGCCTGCGCCAGCAGACGCTTTGAAAATTCAAGTGACCCCAGTTCCCTGTACGGTTCAGGTATATGCGCCCAGATATACATGGACGCACGCGGGATCTCGACCGGCCAGCCAGCTTCTTGCAAGCCACGCGCCAGCACATCACGTCGATTCCGGTACATATCGACCACCTTGGCAACTTCGTCCTGAGGACCTTCCAGGGCGGCAATGGCGGCTACTTGAATGGGCGTGAACATACCGTAGTCGTGGTAGCTTTTGATGCGGGCCAACGCACCCACCATGGCCTCGTTGCCAACCATGAAGCCCACACGCCATCCTGCCATGCTGTAACTTTTGCTCATGGTGAAAAATTCGACCGCAACCTCGTGAGCCCCTTCGACCTGCATGATGGACGGGGCCTCGTAACCGTCAAACACAATATCGGCGTAGGCCAGGTCATGGACCACGAGAATGTCGTGTTCACGGGCTAACGCAACAATCCGCTCAAAAAATGACAGGTCGACGCACTGTGCTGTGGGATTACTGGGAAAGCCAAGAATAATCATCTTTGGCTGCGGAATTGTCTCCTTGACCGCGCGTTCAATTTCTTCGAAAAAATCCAACCCTGGTGTGATGGGTACGGAGCGAATGTTGGCGCCGGCGATGACCGCGCCGTAAATGTGAATCGGGTAGCTTGGATTGGGCACCAGGACGGTATCACCGCGATCCAGCGTTGCCAGCATCAAATGGGCCAGCCCTTCCTTGGAGCCGATTGTTACGATAGCTTCCGTTTCGGGATCAATGCGCACGTCATAACGATTTTGATACCAGTTGGAAATGGCACGACGCAGTCGTGGGATGCCGCGTGACACAGAATAACCGTGTGTATCCGGACGCCGTGCGGCCTCAACCAGCTTATCGACAATATGCGTGGGTGTCGGACTATCCGGATTACCCATAGACATATCAATAATGTCTTCACCGCGACGACGGGCTGCCATTTTGAGCTCGCCAGTAATATTGAATACATAAGGAGGCAAGCGATCGATACGCGGAAAAGTTTTCATGACAACACTCTAGACAAAACAACAGAAGCCCGGACTACATTTGTTCCGAGCAGGCAGACAAGCGCTATAGTTTAATCCAGGTACGAAAAGGATTCTGTGTACGCCTCTTTATGCAGCTTGATAGAATGGGTGATACCTTTGGTTATTCGGCAACAGGGGAGTCCTTGTGCTATTGCAACGTGAATCCAATCCAGCCCTGAACACAGTCACTGCCTACGGGAACAACTATATCCAGATCAACGAAGAATCGTACTCGCACGCCGTTTATTTTGCGCCCGAGGGCGATGTCCATGAGTGGCATATTGATCAGGCCGCACACATTACAGCTGAAGAACTCAAAAAGCTTGCCGGCCTGACAGACCACGCCCCCGACCCCATGGCGTTCCTGGATGGGCGTGCACCTGAAAAGCCGGAAGATGCCCCGGAAATCATCCTGATCGGCACCGGGCTTCACCAGTATTTTTTGCCTGAAACCGCTACACACCCGCTACTTTCAATGGGTATCGGCATTGAAGTCATGACGACGCAAGCCGCTGCCCGTACCTACAACATACTTATGGCCGAGGGCCGCCGCGTCGTGGCGGGCCTGCTGCCACACGAGGAGTCCTGATGTCTACTGTCACACTTGGTACCCCCCTGCCAGCCTTCACTGCCGCAAGCACTGAAGGAGACATATCAACCGAGTCGTTAAAGGGGCAGTACGCAGTGCTGTTTTTCTATCCCAAAAACAACACGCCCGGTTGCACGACAGAATCCAAGGACTTTCGGGATCAGCATGACGCCTTTGTCGCAGCAAATTGCCGCGTCATTGGTGTTTCGCGCGACACAATGCGCTCACACGAGGGCGTCGTTAAAAAACTGGAACTACCCTACCCTCTTATTGCGGACCCCGATGAAACACTGTGCGAGCTTTTTGGCGTGATGAAACAAAAAAACATGTTTGGCCGCCAAGTCCGCGGCATAGAACGCAGTACTTTTTTGATCGGCCCCGACGGCACGCTGCTTAAAGAATGGCGTAAGGTCAAGGTCCCTGGCCACGTAACTGAAGTCCTGGAAACTCTACAGTCCCAGGCCTGATACCGGAGCGCCTTACATGCCGCTACCTAAATTGCCCCGCCGCTTGGGGTCAACGCTAGCTGAAGACGACTATCGCGATGCTGCGCTGACCCCGCCTGATACGCAACAAAAGAAGGATGCCCCTGCTAAGCAGCCGTCAGGCAAACAGCCCCCACAATCACCAGCAGCCCACACCAAGCAGGCAAAGCAACCCAGTGGAGGCACAACCACTGCGTCTGCCAAAAAAACAGCTGCCGCCAGCAAGGCGCCGGCCGCCAAACGGGCCAAAAAGCTGCCGCCGGCACAACGCAAGCTGTTCATTCTTGACACCAATGTGCTGCTGCACGATTCCACCGCCATCTTCAAGTTTCAGGAACACGATGTGTTTTTGCCCATGGTGGTCCTGGAAGAACTGGACCATCAAAAAAAAGGGCTCTCGGAGGTTGCCAGGAACGCACGCCAGGTCAGCCGCTTTCTGGACGGGCTGGCGGCATCGTCTGCCAATCTGTCTGGTGGCGTCCCGCTGGATGCAACGGGCTCGACCGAAGCGTTGGGCACGCTGTATTTCCAAACGCAGTCACTCGAGGCTGATCTGCCATTCGAGTTACCCATGGGCAAGGCAGACAACATCATTCTTGATGTGGTGCACGCGGTCCACCACGACCAAACCAAACGCACTGTTGTCCTGATCTCTAAAGACATCAACATGCGTCTCAAGGCGCGCGCGCTGGGACTCAATGCCGAAGACTATCTAAACGACCACGTCATTGACGATTCCGATCTGCTTTATGACGGCGTCATGCTTTTGCCGGAAAATTTCTGGTCGCGTCATGGCAAAGACATTGAGTCCTGGCAACAAAGCGGCACGACGTACTACCGAATCCGTGGGCCCCTGTGCAAAGACTTCATGGTCAATCAGTTTGTCTATTCCGAAGGCGATATGCCTTTGTATGCACAGGTGCGTGAATCAAGTGGCAAAACAGCAGTCCTGGCCACACTCAGAGACTACAGCCACGGCCGCAACAATGTGTGGGGCATCACTGCACGCAACCGTGAACAAAATTTCGCTCTTAATCTGTTAATGAATCATGAGTGTGACTTTGTTTCGCTGCTAGGCCAGGCAGGGACAGGTAAAACTCTGCTTGCGCTGGCCAGCGGCCTGACCCAGACACTCGAGACCAAACGATACAACGAAATCATTATCACCAGAGCCACTGTGTCTGTCGGTGACGACATAGGCTACCTGCCTGGCACGGAAGAGGAAAAAATGTTGCCCTGGATGGGTGCACTGGAAGATAACCTGGAGGTGCTCCATCTTGGCATGGGCAAACGGGCAGCCTCGGCACTGTCACCTGAAGAACACACGTCACGCGAAGCCTCCATGGAAGTGATCCGTTCACGCATTCAGATCAAATCCATGAGCTTTATGCGTGGCCGTACGTTCATGAACAAGTTCCTGATCATTGACGAGGCACAGAACCTGACGCCCAAGCAAATGAAAACACTGATCACCCGGGCGGGCCCCGGCACAAAAATTGTGTGCCTGGGCAATATTGCGCAAATTGATACCCCCTACCTTACCGAAGGCAGCTCGGGTCTGACCTATGTGGTCGACCGGTTCAAGGGCTGGCCACACGCGGGCCATGTCACACTCAAGCGCGGAGAACGTTCTCGCTTAGCCGACTATGCCAGCGATGCACTGTAATGAACAGCGCCAAACCTGATCAGCCACTGCCTGTGGGCATCACAATGGGGGACGCAGCCGGGATTGGCCCCGAGATCATCGTCAAGCTGGCCGCCTCGGAATTGCCGCATCCCGCCGTGATATATGGGGATGTGGCTGTACTGAACAAGGCTGCGGCAAGTTGTGGCCTTTCGGACAAAATCCATATTGTCCCTCTGGCCCATGCCGCTGACGCTCTTGAATTGCCGGAGAATACGCTTGGCGTTGTTAACCGGTGGGAACCCTTCACGGCTGTGCCCCCACCTGGGCAGATTGACACACGTGCCGGGCGGGCGGCTTACGAGTATCTGTGCCATGCCATTGATGACGCATTGGCGGGCAAATTACACGCTATTGTGACTGCGCCCCTGAACAAAGAAGCCATGCACAAGGCGGGTATTGAGCAACCAGGTCATACTGAAATCCTGGCTCAGCGCAGCAAGGCCCCCCACGTGGCCATGGTGATGGTCAACAACGAACTGCGAGTGACGCTGGCGACCATTCACATCCCGCTTGCCGAGGTCCCCACAGCCCTGTCTATTGACGGGCAGCTCACCACCATCCGGCTGGCCCATCAGGCATGTCTGCAGGCAGGTGTGTCCAAGCCAAGAATTGCCGTGGCCGGACTGAACCCGCACGCCGGCGAAAACGGGCAATTCGGGACGGAAGAACAAACGATTATTGCGCCTGCCATTGACATCGCGCAGCAGGAAGGCATCAAAGTCAGTGGCCCCTGGCCGGGAGATACCGTATTCATGCAAGCCAGACAGGGAAAATTTGATATGGTCGTGGCGCAATACCACGATCAGGGTCTGATCCCGGTCAAGTATCTAGGGCTGGATGACGGGGTCAATATGACCGCCGGACTGCCATTTGTGCGCACCAGCGTTGATCATGGCACAGCGTTTGACATTGCGGGCCAGGGAATTGCCGACGAACACTCATTACGGACCGCCTTTGAGCTGGCCGTGCAAATGACTAATCCATAGCTGTAGTGAAATTAAGAAACCGCGTGCTGGCACCCTGAAACGTCAGCCGGACCGTACCAATCGGCCCGTTGCGCTGCTTGCCAATAATGATTTCTGCGGTTCCTTTGTCGGGAGAGTCAGGGTTATAGACTTCGTCGCGATAAATAAACAAAATCAGGTCAGCATCCTGCTCAATGGCCCCAGACTCACGCAAATCGCTCATGACGGGCCGTTTGTTAGGCCGCTGTTCAAGACTGCGGTTAAGCTGTGACAGCGCGACAACCGGGCAGTCCAGTTCTTTGGCCAGCGCTTTGAGTGAGCGACTGATTTCAGAGATTTCGGTAGCCCTGTTCTCACCTGCGCTGTCTGCTGACATCAACTGCATATAGTCAATCACAATCAGACCCAGCTGACCACATTGACGTGCCAGCCGCCTGGCACGGGCACGAACTTCCATCGCGCTGAGTGCCGGCGTTTCGTCAATATAGATTTGCGCCTCCTGGACCCGCTGGACTGCACTGGTCAGGCGTGGCCAGTCATCGGACGTGAGTTTACCCGTACGCATGCGATGCTGGTCGAGCATGCCCACAGAACCGACCATCCGCATGGCTAGCTGTACCGCACCCATTTCCATCGAGAACACCGCCACGGGCAGACCCTGGTCAATGGCAACATATTCACCAATGTTCATGGCCAAGGAAGTCTTACCCATAGAGGGCCGACCGGCAACGATGACGAGGTCTCCGGGCTGCAGCCCGGATGTCATGCGATCGAGATCGGTAAAGCCCGTGGGCACGCCAGTGACATCAGAATCGCCCTCGCGATGGTAAAGCTCATCGATACGCTCTACCACCTCGGCCAGCAACGGCTGGATGTCCCGAAAGCCTGCCCCACCGCGCGCACCTTCTTGCGCAATCTGGAACACTCTGGACTCGGCCTCGTCCAGCAATTGTCTGGCCTCTTTTCCCTGAGGGTTGAAAGCGGTAGACGATATTTCATCGGCCACCGAGACCAGCTTGCGCAGCATGGCACGCTCACGCACGATCTCCGCGTAGCGTCTGATATTGGCTGCAGAAGGCGTGTTATGGGCCAACGCATTGAGATACTCAAGGCCGCCAACATCATCCGCCTTGCCGGCCAGGACGATCGACTCATGCACCGTAACCACATCTGCTGGGCGCGCCAGAGAAATCAGTCGGCTTAAGTGCTGCCAAATAATGCGGTGATCAAAACGATAGAAATCGTCTTCGCCCAAGATGTCGGTAATACGATCCCAGGCGGTGTTATCAAGCAGTAACCCGCCCAGCACAGACTGCTCCGCTTCGGACGAATGCGGAGGTACGCGCAGGTAATCAAGTTGAGGGTCAGAGCTTGGGGCGGCAGCTTGCGTCACAATAAGTTTTCCGAAAAAAATAGCCGGCGTTGCCGGCTATTTTCAGACCGCGGTCAGTCTATATCGCCACTGACCTCGACCGTGATCTCGGCCGTAATATCAGGATGCAGAGCGATTTCAACAGGGTACTCGCCCGTTGCCTTGAATGCGCCGTCATTAAGGCGCACACGAGATTTTTCGATACCGGCAAAGCCGTCACGATCAAGGGCGCGAGCAATGTCCATTGTGGTTACGGAACCAAACAGACGTCCATCGACGCCTGCCTTTTGCGTAATGACCACTTTGGTACCACCAAGCCGCTCAGCCAGCGCTTCGGCTGCTGTCAGCTTGTCGGCCTGCGCTTTTTCAAGCTCGGCACGGCGCTCTTCAAACTCTTTGAGTGCGGTTTCGGTAGCACGACGGGCAATCTTTTGAGGAATAAGGTAGTTGCGGGCGTAACCGTTACGCACGTTGACCACATCACCCAGATCGCCCAGATTGGTAACCTTTTCGAGAAGAATGACTTGCATGATGACAGACCCCCGGCTTATTTGTGGTTATCAGTGTATGGCATCAAAGCCAGGAAACGCGCCCGTTTAATGGCGGTATCAAGCTGACGCTGAAAATGCGCTTTCGTGCCCGTTAAACGAGCAGGAATGATTTTGCCATTTTCCTGAACAAAATCACGCAGTGTGTCGAGATCTTTGTAATCGATTTCCTTGACGCCCGCCGCTGTGAAACGACAGAATTTGCGGCGCTTGAACAATGGGTTTTGTTGTCCGTAACGACGGCGGTCTTTACCTCTTCTATAAGCCATGATTGAGCCTCTTTGTTTTCCGGATCCAGTCCGGTCTAAATAGGGTGTGCGCCACAGCGGGTTGCGCGACGCGATATAGCAAACGACTGTATCAGCAACACGATCCGTCAGACGGTAATCGGTGCCGAATCAGCCAGCTGACGATTAAATTCCTGTATGTGCAAGACAAGCCTGGAAGAGCCTTGTCGCGATGGCGCCAAAAAACCTTTGACTGAAAGATATTCACCAAGATGACTATCGGCCAAAAGCAGTGCGACATCACCAAACGCCATGGCAGCAATATGCAGCTCGATGCGGCGTTGGCGTCCAGCCTGTGTAACGTCTGACTGATGTGAGAGCTTGAGTTCCAGAACAGGCGTGCCTGCCGGCGTGTACCTGAGTGGACGGGCTTCGGCAATCCATCCTGACAGGGACAACTCATTCACCAGTCACTCCTGCACCATTAGCTGCGGGCGCTGGCTGTTTCAGCCCCTGCCTTGCGTGCCTCTTCGCGCTCAACCGACTTCATCATGAAAGAAGGTTCGGTGGCGGCTTCGGTCATTTTGACAATAAGATGGCGCAAGATGGCATCATTATAGCGGAATGAATGCTCAAGTTCGTCGAGCTCTGCCTGGCCACATTCGATGTTCAGGCAAACATAATGTGCCTTGACAAGCTTTTGAATGGGGTATGCAAGCTGGCGGCGGCCCCAGTCTTCCAGACGGTGAACCTTGCCGCCGTTGCTGGTAACAACGGACTGATAGCGCTCGATCATGGCGGGCACTTGCTCGCTTTGATCGGGATGCACAATAAACACTACTTCGTAGTGACGCATGAAACAACTCCTTATGGATAATCTTCCGGCAACTCCGGAAAAAAAGCCCGCCCCACACATCTAGGCGTAGGGTCGAGCAGGAAGCGGATAATTATAACAGACGACGCGCCGATTACCCTTCCACTACTGCATAAGCGGAATGGTTGTGTATCGACTCAAAGTTTTCGGCTGTAACGCGATAGCGCAATACGCCCTCTACCTCGCGCACCTGAACCGCTACATCACGGACCAGATCTTCAACAAATTTGGGGTTTTCGTATGCATGCTCGGTGACGTATTTTTCATCCGTACGTTTGAGCAGTCCCCAGAGCTCTGACGAAGCCTGCTGTTCGATACGGGCAATGAGACTATTGATGTTGACCAGAGCGGGATTGTCGTACACCGTGCTGACAATGATATGCGAGCGCTGATTGTGCGCGCCATAGTCTGAAATAGCTTTGGAACAGGGACACAGGCTGGTCACCGGCACCAATACCGTCAGCTCAAATTCAAGTGGCGTATTGTCCTGCTCGGCATCTGACGTGCTGCGGACAGCCCACGTCAGCTCATAATCCATCAGGCTTTGCACACCCGATACAGGCGCTGTCTTGCGGATAAAATATGGAAAGCGTGCAGTAATGTCGCCCCGCTGAGCATTAAGCAAAGGCAGCATGTCACGCAACATGTCACAAAACAGCATTGGCGTCATGGTCCGTGTGCTGTAGTCGTCAAGTAACGAAAAAAACCGCGACATGTGGGTGCCCTTGTCTTCCGCCGGCAATGCCACGGTCAGTTCCCAGTCGGCCACGGTGGGGGTGGGCTGGCCTTGTCCATCTGCCACTAGCATGGGGTGCCGGACATCCCGGACACCAACACGCTGAATAGCAACACGGCGCATGTCGGTGCTGCTTTGCACATCCGGCATCGCAACAACCGCTTCAGTCATAACGTTCATGTTTAGATAACCTGTGAAAAACTACTGGCTGCCGGCAGGCAGCGTGGCAGCTGCATCAGCAAGCTCAGGGAAGCGCTCGCGGATAGAGGTGGTGATGCCATCGGCATCCAGCCCCAGCTGGCGCAGTAACGCTGCCTGATCGCCGTGATCAATGAACTGATCAGGGAAACCGAGGTGCAGTATGGGGCGCACGAAACCATGGCGCTGCAAGGATTCTGCCACGGCGCTGCCGGCGCCGGCCATGATAGCCGCATCCTCTAGTGTAACAAACGCGTCATGGGAATCAGCCAGCTGACAAAGGAGCGCCTCGTCGATTGGTTTGACAAAGCGCATGTCGACCAGCGTGGCATCGAACTCTTGTGCAGCCTGCTGCGCAGCCACAGTAAGCGGCCCGAACCCTAGTATGGCGAGACGCCGGCCTTCACGCAGGACGCGGGCACGCCCAATTTCAACCGTATCAAGAGTAGGCCCAGGCTCGGCCCCCGCACCGGTACCGCGAGGGTAGCGCACCGAAGCGGGACCGTCATGGTGATAGCAAGTACTGAGCAATAGCCGTGCCTCGCTTTCATCAGAGGGGGTACTGACGACCATATTAGGTATGCAGCGCAGATAGGCAATGTCAAAATTGCCGG
This sequence comes from Castellaniella sp., assembly GCA_027324645.1. GTDB lineage: Bacteria > Pseudomonadota > Gammaproteobacteria > Burkholderiales > Burkholderiaceae_B > JAJYRX01. Next base: position 19,242 of record DAHVSI010000262.1, read on the forward strand.
CGTGCGTTGCCCCATCGGCCCCGACAATACCTGCGCGATCAAGTGCAAAGGTCACGTCCAGATTTTGAATGGCCACGTCATGAATCAACTGATCGTAGCCCCTTTGCAGGAAGGTTGAGTAGATCGCCACCACCGGCTTGACCCCTTCACAAGCCATCCCGGCCGCAAAGGTAACTGCGTGCTGTTCGGCGATGCCCACATCAAAGTACCGGTCAGGAAACCGTTTCTGAAACGTGACCAGCCCACTGCCCTCACGCATGGCTGGTGTGATGGCACACAACCTGCGATCGGCAGCAGCCATATCGCACACCCACTGGGAAAATACTTGCGTGAAGGTTGGTTGCGCCGCGCGGGATGGCGTTTTCTTCTGAATCCCGACGCTGGGATCAAACTTTCCGGGGCCATGGTAGAGCACGGGATCGGCTTCAGCCAGTTTGTACCCCTGCCCCTTTCTGGTCACTACGTGCAGGAACTGCAGGCCTCCCAGCTTTTGCAGGTTCTGCAGCGTGGGGATAAGCGCGTCCAGATCGTGGCCATCAATAGGCCCGACATAGTTAAAGCCCAGCTCTTCGAACAAGGTAGCAGGGGAAATCATGCCTTTGGCGTGCCCTTCGAAGCGGCGGGCGAGTTCGAGCACAGGCGGCACATGCTGCAAAACGGAACGCCCCACCTGCTTGGCATGGGCGTAGAACCGCCCGGAAAGGAGGCGCGCAAAATAATGGTTTAGCGCCCCTACCGGAGGGGAGATGGACATGTCATTATCATTGAGAATGACCGTCATGTTGACGTCTGGTGTCACGCCGGCATTATTGAGCGCTTCGAACGCCATGCCTGCCGTCATGGCGCCATCACCAATCACGGCAATATGCTGCCGCGACACGCCGGCATTGCGCGACGCGACCGCCATACCCAGTGCAGCGGAAATCGACGTTGAAGAGTGGGCGGTTCCGAACGCGTCGTACTCGGACTCCACCCGGCGCGGAAACCCTGAGATGCCACCCTGCTGACGCAGCCCCGGCATTTGATCGCGGCGCCCTGTCAGGATTTTGTGTGGATAGGACTGATGGCCAACATCCCATACCAGGCGATCGGATGGGGTATTGAATACATAATGCAGGGCAACCGTTAATTCGACCGTGCCCAGATTGGATGATAGGTGTCCACCCGTACGCGCAACCGACTGGAGAACGAACTCTCGCAGTTCGGTAACAATCTGGTCAAGGCTGGAACGGTCCAGCGCGCGCAGATCGGCGGGGGAATGAATCTGTTCAAGAGATACCGGGCTCATAATTTAATAAAGTCAGGGCTTTTACGGCATTTTAGCCGCCATGTGCATACTCTGGCTATGGCCGGATGGGAATCAGCGATCACGAGAGACGATGTAGTCGGCCATACCGGCCAGCCATCCCGCCTGCCCGCCCAACGGGTACAAGGCCTCGTGTGCCTGGGACGACAGCTGCTGCAACAAAGCTTTGGAAGCATCCATTCCAAGTATGGACGGATAAGTTGGCTTATTGTCGGCGGCGTCCTTGCCGGCGGTTTTGCCAAGCGTTGCCGTATCGGAAGTGGTGTCAAGAATATCGTCCACGACCTGAAACGCCAGGCCAATGGCCTTTGCATACGTCTGTAGCTTGTCCCGAGTGGAAGAGCTGGCACCGACAACGATACCCCCCAACAACACACTGGCTTCAAGCAGTGCACCGGTTTTCAGGCGATGCATTTGCTGGAGTTGTTCGGCCGACAATGCCAGGCCGACGCTATCGCAATCAATGGCCTGCCCCCCCACCATGCCATGGCTGCCCACAGCAAGTGCAAGGCGGCGTATGGCTTGTACCACAAGTGCCGGCGCAACAGGCATAGCTGACAACAACTGGAACGCAAGCGGCTGCAGGGCGTCACCCGCCAGCATCGCGGTGGCTTCGTCATAAGCCACATGCACCGTTGGACGTCCGCGTCGCAGGGCATCGTCGTCCATGCAGGGCAAATCGTCGTGAACGAGCGAGTAAGCGTGGATTAGTTCAACTGCAGCTGCGGCGTGATCCAGCGCTGTTTTTTGTGCTGTATCGATTTTGCCTGCCCGACTGCATGTCTGGCCGGCGGCGTAGACCATGCACGCGCGCACGCGTTTGCCACCCCCCAGCACTGCATAGCGCATCGCTTCGTGCAACCGGGTCGGCGTGCTGTCTGCTGGGGGCAGTAGCTGGTCCAGCACCTGCTCCAGATGCTGAACTCTGCATTGCATCCATCTGGACAAGTCTTGCGGAGCAACCAGAGCGCTCATGAGACATCGTCTCCTGTTGCTTCGTCTGCAGGACGCAGCAGGTTGTCCTGCAATATCTGAATATGCGCCTCGGCCTTATCGAGGCGCTGCTGGCACTGACGCGCCAATGCCACTCCTTGCTCATAGAGTTTCAGAGACTCTTCAAGTGGCAAACTGCCCTCTTCCATTGCAGTCACAATATGCTCAAGGCGTGCGATAGCCGCCTCGAAATCGTCCTCGGCTGTTTCGTGTGAGGGCCCGGTGGCAGCGCCTTCGTCGTCAGACTGGTTACTTGGTTCCATGTTCATTATCCGGTAATCGTGTATGGCTAGTCATCCATACGATGTCGCGCACGCATTGTACGCAACCCGTCGGAACGATCAACCCATTGCAATGGGACGGCCGGGATCACTGCACCATTGGCTCCATGAGCCAGGAAACAACCGTGACCCGTGCAGCCCTGCCAACTCCATGGCAAATAAATTGTGGCAGGCTGTGATGCCCGAGCCACAATAATGAACGACCTGCTCGGGGCCGGTTTGTTCCAGCAATGCCGTATAGGCTTGCCGCAGTGCCTCCGGCGATTTGAAATGCCCATCTGCCTGCAGGTTATCGGGGGCCGGGCGATTGATGGCACCAGGAACATGACCGGCTACGGGGTCCAGCGGCTCTTGCTCACCCCGATAACGTACGGGGTCCCGGGCATCAATCAGGGTCAATGCGGGGTCGGCCAGATCAGCCTCCAGTTCGCTGGCCGTTGCGATAGGCATATGCAGTCCCTTGGCGCGATGTTTGTCTACAGCGGGAGAAGGTTTGTTGTCCGCGATAGTGGCCAAATCCGTTGTTGTTTCCTGCGCGCCATCTGCGTCGCACCAGGCACGCCAGCCGCCGTCAAGAATCACAACATCCTGGTAACCCAGCCACCGAAGCAACCACCAGGCCCGGGCGGCAAATACACTGGTTTCAGCATCGTAGACCACAATCCGCTTGCCCGGTGTAAGGCCCAGCACATGAAGACGGCTGTTCAACACGTCGGGATCGGGTAATGGATGGCGGCCGTTGGTACCGTTACAGGCACCCGCCAGATCAGAATCCTGATGTAAAAACTGAGCACCGGGTATGTGTCCGGCCAGGAACTGTCGATACCCTTCCTGCGGATCCGTCAGGTTATGTCGTACATCAAACACTGCCCAGTGCTGATCAGGCAGTGCTGCTTTTAAATGACCAGCATCGATTAAATAGTCACCCATATCTTTCCCGAATAGCCGCGCCAGTCGGAACGCTGGCGTACGTGCGTCTTGCTGCAGTGTTTACTATAACGCTGACTGCGTTGTCAGATGAAGATCTCAAGGTTCATTACAATCAACACTTTGAATTTCCGTATTTCTCCCCCACCTATAGCTATGTCATTTTTTGATTTACGGGTCTACACATGAAGCGTATTGCACTGTACCTGATGACCAACCTGGCGGTGCTGGTCATCCTGAGCCTTGTCATGAACCTGCTGGGTGTGGGGCGTTACCTGCACGCCAACGGGCTGGATATGCAACAGCTATTGATTTTCTCGGCTGTCATCGGGTTTGCCGGCTCGGCCATTTCTTTGCTGATCAGTAAATGGATGGCCAAAACCTCAACTGGCGCGCGCGTCATCGACCCCCAGGCGCCTGGCTCCCAAACCGAGGCCTGGCTGGTCGATACGGTGCATCAACTGGCTGACCGGGCTGGCATTGGACATCCGGAAGTTGCCATATACGACGGCGCACCAAACGCCTTTGCCACCGGTGCATTCAAAAATGATTCTCTGGTTGCGGTGTCCACCGGTCTGCTGCAAAGCATGAACGAAGAAGAAATCACCGCTGTACTGGGCCATGAAGTGGCCCACATCGACAACGGCGACATGGTGACGCTCACGCTCATCCAGGGCGTGGTCAATACATTTGTCATCTTTCTGGCCCGCGTGGTGGGGTATCTGGTTGATTCAGTCGTTTTCCGCAACAACCAGCGTGGCATCGGTGCCGGGTATTACCTGACGGTCATTGTTTGTGAGATCCTGTTTGGTATTCTGGCGTCCATGATCGTGGCCTGGTTCTCGCGTCAGCGCGAATTCCGGGCTGATGCAGGCTCTGCGCAGCTGTTGGGGTCGGGTCAGCCCATGGTACGGGCACTGGCACGCCTGGGCGGACTGGACGCCGGGGACCTGCCTAAAACGTTCGAAGCGGCAGGCATCAACAGCGGCCGCACACTAGGGGCCCTGTTCGCCAGCCATCCACCTATTGAAGACCGTATTCAGGCACTGCAAAGCACGCGCACTGCCTGAATGACTATCCAATACCAATAACCCAATAACGATCCCGCCCATGAAAGAATTGTTTGTCCTGCTGGAATTTGGTGGCCACACGGCTTTGCTGCTGTGGGGGGTACACATGATCCAGACGGGGGTGCAACGTGCATTTGGGTCGCGCCTGGGCGTCATCATGGGCCGTGCTCTGGGAACACGCACCCGGTCGTTCCTGACCGGCATGGGCATTACCGCAGCCATACAAAGCAGCACGGCAACGGGCCTCATGATCACAAGCTTTGCCGCCGGAGGCATGGTGGCACTCATGCCTGCTCTGGCAGCCATGCTGGGCGCAAACGTTGGCACGACCATTATTGTCCAGCTGCTTTCTTTCAACCTGACGGCACTGGCCCCCCTGTTTGTACTGATCGGTGTGTGGATGTTTCGACACCACCAGCCAGGACGCCGGCGCGACATGGGGCGGGTGTTTATTGGCTTTGGCCTGCTGCTGCTTGCATTGCACGAGCTGGTCCAGTTACTGACACCGGTTCAGGACGCCGATCTGCTGCCTGTCATGCTGGACGCCTTATCCGATCAGCCTGTCATTGCCATGCTGCTGGCAGCTGTGCTGACCTGGGCGGCGCATTCCAGCGTGACTGTCGTTGTGCTGATCATGTCGTTGGCCAGCCACGGCATCGTGCCGCCATCGCTCGCCTTTGCTCTGGTCCTGGGGGCTAACCTGGGCACAGCCGTCAATCCCGTCCTGGAAGGCAGCAGCGATAACGATCCTGCTTCAAGACGCCTGCCCCTTGGCAATCTGGGCACCCGCATCATTGGCTGTCTGGTTGCCCTGGCATTGTTGCCCTGGATTCCTGCCGCCATGAACGCGCTCACCAGCGATCCGTCACGTGCCGTCGCCAATTTCCATACATTATTCAACATTGTCGTTGCCCTGCTGTTTTTACCGTTTTTAGGCAAGTACGCAGAGCTGGTGACCCGGATGCTGCCCAAGCGCACCAACCCTGACGACCCGACACGCCCAATGTACCTGGACGAATCGGCGCATGAAGTGCCCGATATTGCGCTGGGCAACGCGGCCCGTGAAGCATTGCGGGTGGCCGACATGCTGCAGTCATTGCTGGGCATGGCAAGGGCATCTTTAACTGGTGACGACCGTCATCGTCTGACACGCGCCCGTTATCTGAACAACGCGGTTAGCCGTCTGGAAACCCTGATCACGACCTATCTGGCCACAACCGACCGTGAAAACATGAACAAGGATGACTACGCCCGCGTGAATGACATCATGGCCTTCATCACGAACGTATCGCGAGCAGCCGGTGTGGTCACGAACGGGCTGTTAGCCCACACCGAGCGCCTGACAAGGCGTGGATGGGGCTTTAGCAAAGAACAGCGCAATGAACTGGTTGAGGTCATTGAGCGCCTGATGCGCAACCAGCGTCGTATGGCGGCTTTATTCGTCGCTGAAGACGTTCGCAGCGCACGGTATCTTGCCTACGAGAAAGACTATTTTCGCAAGCTTGAGTCGCACGCCGCCGAAACCCACTTGATCGAGATGAAATCGGGCAAATTGTCTCAGGCAGAAATTGGCTCTGCTTTTCTGGACATGCTCAGAGACACCAAAACCATTAACTCACATCTGGTTGAAGCGGCCTCATACCCTATCCTGGCTCGCCACGATGAGCTGTTGCCAAACAGGTTGCGCGATACTGAGTCGTAACGGTGATCTCATCCCTTGTGTTCACTTCAGTGGGCTTCATCCCAGTTGGCGCCCACCCCGGCCTCGACAACCAGTGGCACATCTAGGGTCCCGACTGACGTCATGATCTGGGGCAGCCTTTCCATCAATAAACCCACCTCGTCCTCGGGCGCATCAAACACCAGCTCATCGTGCACTTGCATGACCATGAGCGTACGCAAGCTTTCCTGCTCGAGCCAACGCTGTACCTCTACCATGGCGAGCTTGATCAGGTCTGCTGCGCTGCCCTGTACCGGCGCGTTGATTGCTGCGCGTTCGGCAGCTCGCTGCCGCGGACCCTTGGCGCCCCCCAACTCGGGCAGACTGATACGTCGGCCAAATAACGTTTCTACATAACCATGCTCATGCGCCTGCTTGCGCGTTGAAGTCATGTAATCGGCCACCCCAGGGTACCTGGCGAAATAACGATCGATATAGGATTTTGCAGCGGTTCGGGTGATGCCCAGGTTGTTAGCCAGGCCAAACTCGCCCATTCCGTAGATCAGGCCAAAATTAATGGCCTTGGCTGCATGCCGCTGATCGGACGTGACTTCCTCGAGTGGCGTACCAAAAACTTCTGAGGCGGTAGCACGATGAATATCGGCGCCCTGCTCAAACGCCCGGCACAGGCTTTCATCGCCCGACAAGTGCGCCATGATCCGCAACTCAATCTGTGAGTAGTCAGCCGATACAACCTTACCCTGACTCGCGACAAATGCGGTACGGACACGCCGTCCCTCTGGCGTGCGTACCGGAATGTTTTGCAGGTTGGGATCTGACGACGCAAGCCTGCCGGTAACCACTGCCGCCTGCGCATAGCGCGTATGCACGCGCGATGTGTTTGGATCAATCATGCGGGGCAGCTTATCGGTATAGGTTGATTTAAGCTTGGCGAGTCCCCGATACTCAAGCAGCAGCTGCGGCAGCGGATAATCCCTAGCCAGCCGCGTCAGCACCTCTTCGTCGGTGGAGGGCGAGCCACTGGCCGTACGACGGACCACTGGCAGCTCCATGCGCTCGAACAGAATTTCCCCGAGCTGCTTGGGAGAATTGAGGTTGAAAGGCTGACCCGCCAGTTCATGGGCGCGGGCTTCCAGAGTTTGCAACTGCCGGCCCAGTTCGTGACTTTGCATGGCCAGGACATGAGAATCCAGCGCCACACCATTAATTTCAACGACAGCAAGAACCTGAGAGGTCTGAATCTCTAGCTGATAGGTGTTTTCCAGCCCCGTCTGGGCCTTGACCTGCGGCCGCAGAACTTGATGCAGTTGCAGCGTAAAGTCTGCATCTTCTGCAGCATAATGGGAGGCAGTAGGCACATCCAGCTGATCAAAACCAATTTGTTTGGCTCCTTTGCCACACAAGGCCTCGTAGGACGTACCAGTGCGGCCAAGCCAGCGCTCGCTGAGTTCGAGCAGGTTGACACGCCTGTGTGACTCAAGAACGTAAGCCTGAAGCATCGTGTCTTCGGTAATGCCCCGCAGGGAGATACCTTCGTTATTGAAAACGTGCGTGTCGTATTTGGCGTTATGCAGGACTTTGGCAGCGGACGAGTCTTCCAGCCAGTCCTTTAGCCGCTCGAGTACCTGCTTGGCAGGAAGTTGGCTGGGGTTGTCCGGCCCCCGGTGCGCAACCGGTATGTAACATGCGTGACCGGGCTCCACGGACACAGATAAGCCCACCAATCGTGCGACCATCGGGTCAATGGACGTTGTCTCGGTATCAAGCGCCACCAGCGTTGCATCACGCAACCGCGCCAGCCAGGCGTCAAAGGTATCCCAGTCGGTAACGGTTTCGTACACAACCTTGGCAGGCGCCTGAGTTGGTTCGGCCTGTACACGCGCGTCCTGCTCGGGTATGGCTTCATCGTCGCCCGTGAGCTCGCGTAACCAAGTCCGAAAGCCATAGTCGTTATACAGCTGAATCAGTGTTTCCTTATCCTGGGGCTTGGGCACCAGACTGTCCCAGCCATTCAGGACCTCATCAATCTCGCAATCCGTCCGTATCGTGACGAGTTGCCTTGTCATGGGAAAGATATCTTGAGTGTCGCGCAGATTTTGCCCCGCTACGCCCTTGATCTCGTCTGCATGGGCTAAAAGCGTCTCAAGGTCGCCATACTTGTCCAGCCAGCGTGCTGCTGTTTTTGGCCCTACTTTCGGCACGCCAGGAATGTTGTCAGACGTATCGCCCATCAGCATCAATAAATCAATGATCTGGTTGGGGCGCACGCCAAACCGTTCAATAACCCCGTCCACATCCTGCCGCTCGTTGCTCATGGTATTGACCAGTTCAACGTGCTCATTGACCAGCTGCGCCATGTCTTTGTCGCCAGTCGATACAATAGTATGGATGCCCTCGGCAGCAGCCTTGCCGGCCAGGGTGCCGATCACGTCGTCGGCCTCGACACCCGGCTCGGACACAATGGGCCAGCCCAATGCCGCGACCGCCTGATGGATGGGCGCTATCTGGCTGGCCAGATCTTCTGGCATACTAGGCCGGTTTGCCTTGTATTCCGGGTAAATCTCATCGCGAAACGTTTTACCTCGTGCATCAAAGACGCAGGCAGCATAATCTGCCTTGTAATCCTGCTGCAGTCTCCTTAACATTGAGATGACGCCATACAAGGCGCTCGTTGGCTCGCCACGCGCATTTCGCAAGTTGGGCATTGCGTGATAAGCCCTATACAGATAGCTTGAGCCATCTACAAGCAACAAGGTTTTTTTCATGTCAGTAAACACAATAATTCCGACGCCGGCCACCCAGCAGATCCCCACAATTATGGCAGAGATGCAA